>NZ_AXAA01000035.1:0-19909 GCF_000472625.1 Caloramator sp. ALD01 | reverse complement strand
TTACCTTTGAATTTACAATGAATAATGAAACAGACACAAATGCACATATAGTATTTGCTTTAGGGAAAATAGATGGTAATGAGTTCCCTCTTCAACCTCACGATGTATATATTGATAATGTTGTTTTAGAAGTAAAGTAATAAAACAAAAACATATGGGAATTTCCCATATGTTTTTGTTTTATTAATATGCAAGAAATAGGTAATAAAGTATATAAAATCGCATATATGTTGTCGAATTATGTTGAAATTAATAAAAATTATAAATATTTTATATTTTTACACAGAAAGTATAGATTTTTAACAAAATTCGTGTATAATTAAATTTAATATTAATTTACCAGTAATTTTCAAATATTTAGTGAAAATTTATACTAGGGGGTGAAAAAGTTGCCAAGGAAAAAACTAAATGCTTTTTTGTTTGAGAAGGATGTTAATAGGTTTATATCTGGCGAACATTTTGAAAGTTATAAATTTATGGGAAGTAAACTTATAAACTATAGAGGAAAAGATGGAGCAAGCTTTTGTGTTTTTGCACCAAATGCAAAAGATGTTAGAGTTGTTGGCAATTTTAATGGGTGGAATGGTGAAAAGCATAGAATGTATAAGGTTTTAAACACTGGGTTGTGGTGGCTTTTTATAGAGGGTATAGAGGATGGAGAATTGTATAAATATGAAATACATAAGCAGGATGGAAGTATAGTTTTTAAAGCTGACCCCTATGCAGTATATTCAGAATTACGACCAAATACAGCATCAATAGTTACTGAACTTAAGGAGTATGGATGGAATGATAGGGATTGGCTTGAAAAAAGAGAAAAGACAAATATATATGAATCTCCAGTAAACATTTATGAGGTTCATTTAGGTTCTTGGATGAGGGGAGAAAACAATAGATTTTTAACTTATAGAGAGATAGCAGATAAGCTATGTGAATATGTTTTAGATATGGGGTATACACACGTTGAAATTATGCCTGTATCTGAATATCCTCTTGATGAGTCTTGGGGGTATCAACCAACAGGTTACTATTCAGTAACAAGTAGGTATGGAAGGATAGAGGATTTTAAATATCTAATAGACAAGCTCCATCAAAATAACATAGGAGTAATTTTAGATTGGGTTCCTGGACATTTTTGTCGAGATGAACACGGTCTTTACTGCTTTGATGGCGGACACGTGTATGAGTCTGACAATCCTCTTCTTGCAGATAATTGGGATTGGGGAACAGCAAATTTTGATTATGGGAAAAAAGCTGTACAGAGTTTCCTCATTTCAAATGCATTATATTGGTTTGAAGAGTTTCACGTTGATGGATTAAGAGTTGACGCAGTGGCAGCAATGCTCTATTTAGATTATGGAAAGCAGCATATGAATATAAGAAATAAGTATGGTGGCAGGGAAAACATTGAGGCAGTCGATTTTCTAAAGAAGTTAAATAAGGCTATTTTTGAAAGGGTAAAGAATCCTCTTATGATAGCAGAGGAGTCAACTGCTTGGCCACTTGTAACATATCCAGTTCACGATGGGGGACTTGGTTTTAATTATAAATGGAATATGGGATGGATGAATGATATACTCCGCTATATGCAGACAGATTTTCAATACAGAAGAGATAATCACAATTTAGTTACTTTTTCTATTATGTACGCCTTTTCAGAGAATTTTATTCTTCCTTTATCCCACGATGAAGTAGTACACGGAAAGAAGTCACTTATAGATAAAATGCCTGGAAGCTATGAAGAAAAATTTGCAAATTTAAGGGCTCTATATGGATATATGATGAGCCATCCAGGTAAAAAGCTCCTATTTATGGGTGGAGAGTTTGGACAATTTATCGAATGGAGATTCTACGAATCATTAGAATGGTTCCTCCTTAAATACCCAATGCACGATGCATTAAAGACATATGTTAAAGATTTAAACAGGTTCTATAGGTACAATTCAGAGCTTTTCGAACTTGACCATAAAATGGAAGGGTTTGAATGGATAGATGCATCAAATGCAAATCAATCAGTTTTTTCATTTATAAGAAGAAACAAAAATGGAGACTTTTTAGTAGTTGTATGTAACTTTAATAAGGGTAAGTATGAGGACTTTAGAATAGGAGTTCCGGAAAACTGTGAATATGTAGAAGTATTTAATAGTGATAGAGACGTATATGGAGGAAGCAACTTTATAAATGATGAGGTTGTAAAGGCTAAAAAAGAGGAATGGCACGGAAGAGAGCAGCATATAAATATAAAGGTTGCACCGCTGTCATTTATAGTATTAAAACCAGTAAAAAAAGCATAGGGGGGTTAACATGCCAAAAAAAGAAATAGTAGCAATGATACTTGCAGGAGGCCAAGGAAGTAGATTAAAAAATCTAACAAGAAATAATGCAAAACCAGCAGTTCCATTTGGAGGAAAATACAGAATAATTGATTTTACATTAAGTAATTGTGCAAATTCAGGAATAGATACTGTAGGAGTTCTAACACAGTACCAACCACTTATATTACATACCCATATAGGTATAGGTTCTGCGTGGGATTTAGATAGAAAATTTGGTGGGGTAACACTTCTTCCCCCTTTTGAGAGTGAGTCAGGTGGTAACTGGTATAAGGGAACAGCAGATGCTATTTTTCAAAATATAGGCTTCATAGATTATTTTGATCCAGAGTATGTATTAATTTTATCTGGGGACCACATATATAAGATGGATTACTCTGAAATGTTAGAGTACCACAAGGAAAAAAAGGCTGATGCAACGATTGCAGTAATAGAGGTACCATTAAAGGAGGCATCCCGATTTGGAATAATGAATACTGAGGAAGATGGAAGAATATATGAATTTGAAGAAAAACCTAAAAAGCCAAAGAGTACTCTGGCTTCTATGGGAATATATATATTCAATTGGCAAAAGCTAAAAACATACCTTAAAGAAGATGAAAAGGATGCAGAGTCTCAAAGGGATTTTGGTAAAAATATTATACCTAAAATGTTAAATGGTGGTTTAAGGCTATATGCATATAAATTTGAGGGTTATTGGAAGGATGTTGGAACAGTAGATAGCTATTGGGAAGCACATATGGACCTTTTAGATGAAGAGAGTGGAATGGATTTAAATGACCCTTATTGGAAGATATATACAGCGGATTATTCCTACCCCCCACAATACATTGGGGCAGATGCTGTTGTAAAAAACTCTCTTATTGTTGAGGGATGTATTATAGAGGGTGAAGTTAAAAATTCTGTCTTAGCCTATGGAGTCAAGGTTGGAAAAAATGCAAAGGTAATAGATTCGATAATTATGAACCATACAGAGATAGAAGATGGAGCTTATATTTGTAGAGCAATAATAGGCAAGGGTTGCAAGGTTAGAGCAGGAGTTCAAGTTGGAAACTGCCAAGACATTGTTTTAATTGGTGATAATAAAGATATAAAAGAAAATACAAAGAATGAGTGACTGGGGGGGTAATTTATGCTAAAGGACTATATGGGAGTAATTTCTCTAAGCGAGGACGAGAGCAATATAAGAAGCTTAACAGTTCATAGACCAATTGCTTCTATTCCAATATTTGCAAGATATAGAGTTATAGATTTTATGCTGTCAAATATGAAGAATGCAGGAATTACAAATGTAGGTATATTTGTTAATTCTGCTTCACGTTCTTTAATTGACCATATAGGTACAGGTAAACCTTGGGATATGAATAGAAAAAACGATGGAGTATTTATATTTAATAGATACTTAAATGCAGCAGTAAATAATGATATAAAACTACTTAAAAATAATCTTGAATTTTTATATAGAAGCAAAAAAACAAGGTTATTATGACGTCTTCCTATATGATTTGTAATATTGATTTTGAGGAAATTGCCTATGAACACGAAAAGAGCGATGCTGATGTAACAGTTGTGTATAAGAAGGTTGAAAATGGAGATAATATGTTCTTAAATTGTGATACATTGAAGATAGATGAAAACGGAAGAGTTTTAAGTGTAGGAAGGAACCTATGTTTAACAGACACAGCCAATGTAAGTATGGAAATATATATTATGAATAAGGAGTTCTTTATAGACTGTATTTTAAGATGCATACAAGATGGAGGATGCGACACAATAAAACAGTATATATTTGCAAATCTTAAAAAGTTTGATGTAAGAGCCTATGAATATAAAGGTTATGTAGGATGTATAAATTCTGTTAATTCATATTATAGAGTTTCAATGGATATCTTAGAGTATGATGTTATGAACGAACTTTTAAATTCTAATAGGAGAATTTATACAAAATCTAATGATTCTCCTCCAACAAAGTATTTAAATGGATCAGAGATAGTTAATTCGCTTATTGCAAATGGATGTATTATAAAGGGTACAGTTAAAAATAGCATTATATCTCGTGGGGTTGTTATAGAGGAAGGAGCGGAGGTTATAAATTCAATTGTATTTCCAAAGTGCGTAATAAATAAAAATGTAAAGTTAAAGAATGTAATTTTAGATAAGAATGTTGAGATTGAAATGGATAAGGTATTGATTGGAGATAAGAACTATCCTGTAGTTATCGAAAAGGGAAGCTATGTTGGAATATAAAGGGGTGATTCAAATGAAGGTATTATTTGCAGCTTCTGAATGCTATCCGTTTTTAAAAACAGGAGGACTTGGGGATGTTGCCTATGCGCTTCCTAAGGCATTAAGAAAAATAGGCGTTGACGTTAGGGTTATAATGCCAAAGTATTCAGATATAAATTATGACTTTAAGAGCAAGATGAAGCATATTACTCACTTTGATGTGTGGGTTGGATGGAGAAGGCAATACTGTGGAATTGAGTATCTTGAGTATGATGGAGTTCCCTTCTATTTTGTGGATAATGAATATTACTTTAAAAGACCAGGTGCCTATGGATATTATGATGATGGAGAAAGATTTTCATATTTTAGTAGAGCGATACTTGAGGCTATTTCTCACCTTGACTTCAAACCAGATATTCTTCATTTAAATGACTGGCATACAGCTGTTTCAGCAGTTTTATTAAAACATCATTATTGGCAGAGTGATTTTCATAAAAACCTAAAAACAGTATTAACAATTCATAATCTTAAATTTCAGGGGGTATTTGGAAGAGAAGTGTTAGGAGACCTATTAGGGCTTGATGATGGATATTTTGCAGAGGATAAAATGAAGTATTATAACGCTGTTTCCTTTATGAAGGGTGGAATTATATATTCTGATAAGGTAACAACAGTAAGCCCAACCTATACAGAGGAAGTAAAGACACCTTTTTATGGAGAGGGACTTCACGGACTTTTAGCAGGTATATCATATAAATTTACAGGTATCTTAAATGGAATAGACTATGATGTATATAATCCTGCAACTGATAGGAGTATATATGTAAAATATGATATTAATTCAATTGAAAATAAGAAGAAGAATAAGCTTTCTCTTCAAAGGGAACTAAACCTTGAGGTAAATGAAAATATACCTATGATAGGCATTGTATCAAGACTTACAGACCAAAAAGGTTTTGATTTAGTTGCAAATGTAATTGAGGAAATTTTAAGGCAGGATGTTCAGCTTGTTGTTTTAGGAACAGGACAATATGTGTATGAGGATTTGTTTAGATATTATGCTTCTATATATCCATCAAAGGTATCTGCTAATATATGCTTTAATGATGGTTTAGCAAGGAAGGTATATGCAGCAAGCGATATGTTCCTAATGCCTTCATTATTTGAACCTTGTGGAATTGGTCAGCTTCTTGCTTTAAGGTATGGTTCAGTTCCTATAGTTAGAGAGACAGGAGGACTTAAGGATACAGTAAAACCATATAACCAATTTACAGGAGAGGGTTGGGGATTTTCCTTTAGAAACTATAATTCCCACGAGATGTTAAATATCATTAAATATGCAGTTTCAGTTTATAGAAATAACAAAAATGCTTGGTACCATTTAATAAAACACGGAATGGAAAGGGATAATAGCTGGAACAATTCTGCAAAGCTATACAAGGGTTTATATGAAGGAATTTAGGTGGTGATTATATGAATTTGACCAAGGAACAGATAAAAAATGATTATCAGAAGAAACTTATAAATTTATTTGCAGAGGACTTAGAGGAGTCCTCTGTATTACATCAATATATTGCACTTGCTGAACTTGTTAAGGAGTACAGCTTTGAAAGGTGGATGAAAACAAATAAAAAGTATAAGAAGGAAGGTACAAAGCAGGTTTATTATTTTTCAATGGAGTTTTTACTTGGTAAACTCCTCGAAAACAATCTAATTAATTTAGGAATAAAGGATATAGTAGAAGAAGCACTAATGGATTTAGGAGTAAGGCTTGAGGAGCTTAACAATGTTGAAAGAGAAGCAGGACTTGGCAATGGTGGATTGGGAAGGCTTGCTGCCTGTTTTTTAGATTCAATGGCGGCACTATCTATTGCAGGTCACGGTAATGGAATAAGGTATAAATATGGCTTTTTTAGGCAGCAGATAAGGGATGGATATCAGGTTGAAACACCTGATGATTGGTTAAGGCACGGCTATCCTTGGGAGATTAGAAGGGTAGATAAGTCTGTTATTGTAAAGTTTGGGGGATATGTATACTTTACAACCGAAAATGGGCGTTTTGTTGCAAAACACGAGGGATATGAGGAGGTACTTGCGGTTCCTTATGATGTTCCTATAATAGGTTATGGAACAGATACTGTAAATACGTTAAGGCTTTGGAATGCGGAGGTAAAAAATAAGGACTTTGATTTTGAAAGATTTAGTGCAGGGGAATATACCAAAGCTATAGAATACAAATATTCTGTTGAGTCTATATCGCAGGTTTTATATCCTGACGATACAACAGAAAAGGGAAAGTTATTAAGACTAAAACAGGAATACTTCTTTGTCAGTGCTGGTGTTCAAAGTATTATGAGAACCTATAAAAAAATGGGTCACTCAATATATGATTTTCATAAATATGTTGCAATACACATAAATGATACGCATCCTGCACTTGCAGTTGCTGAGCTTATGAGAATATTAATAGATGAAGAGCAGCTCCCTTGGGAGGATGCTTGGGATATAACTGTAAAAACGATGGCCTATACAAACCATACCATTATGTCTGAGGCCCTTGAAAAATGGCCAGTGGATATGCTCAAAAATCTTCTGCCAAGAATTTATACAATAATTGAAGAGATAAACAGAAGGTTCTGTCAAGAGTTAATGGAAAGATATAATAATGACTGGAATAAGGTTGACAGGATGGCTATAATAAGTGGTGGATGGGTAAAGATGGCTAACCTTGCCATTGTGGGAAGCCATAGTGTAAATGGAGTTTCAAAGCTTCATACTGAAATATTAAAAAATCAAGAGCTTAGGGATTTTAATGAATATTATCAAGGTAAGTTCAATAATAAGACAAATGGAATAACCCACAGAAGATGGCTTATAAAGGCAAACCCAGACCTTACAAACCTCATTGCAAATACAATTGGATGTGATTTTTTAAAAAATCCTAAGGAATTAATAAAACTTGAAGACTACAAGGATGATAAGGCGTTTTTAGATAAACTTGCAAAGATTAAATATAATAATAAAGCAAAGCTTGCTGACTATATAAGAAGAACGCAAGGTATAAAAATAGATCCTAATTCAATATTTGATGTTCAAGCCAAGAGGCTCCACGCCTATAAAAGACAGCTTCTTAATATTCTGCACGTTATAAATCTATATAATGAGCTTATTGATAATCCAAATATGGATATTGTGCCACATACGTTTATATTTAGTGCAAAGGCAGCACCAGGATATTATCTTGCAAAGAAGATTATAAAACTAATAAATAGTGTAGGTGAAAAGGTAAATAATGACCCTAAGATAAATAATAGAATAAAGGTTGTTTTTGCTGAAAATTATAATGTTTCCTTAGCAGAAAAGCTCATTCCAAGTGCAGAGGTAAGTGAACAGATATCCACAGCATCAAAGGAAGCATCAGGTACTGGCAATATGAAGTTTATGATGAATGGTGCAATAACTATAGGAACATTAGATGGTGCAAATGTTGAGATTTATGAAGAGGTAGGAGATGAAAATATAATTTTATTTGGTATGACATCTGAAGAGGTAATAAACTACTATAAAAATGGAGGGTACCATTCTTGGGATTTATATTATCAAGATAGAAGATTAACAAGAATACTGAATGAACTTGATGATGGATATTTTGCACCAAAGGGAGAATTTAGGGAGATATTTAATCACCTACTAACCCATAATGATGAGTTTTTTGTTCTTAAAGACTTTGCCTCCTATTGTGAAGCACAAAGGAAAATAAATGAACTATATAAGGATAAATTAAAATGGAACCGAATGTCATTAATCAATATAGCACATTCAGGAAGATTCTCAAGCGATAATACAATACTCGAATATGCGAGGGATATTTGGTTTAAATAAATAAGGAAACAAAAGGTGAAAGCACCTTTTGTTTCCTTATTTTATTCCACTTACTATATACATCTCATCGTTATCGATAACAAGATTAACATAAAGGTATTTTGAAAATATGTTTGCTGTTTCAATTGCAGGTGGAAGCCTATCCTCCTTAACCTCCTGATGACGTCTGTGGACACTGTTTATCTTTTTTCTTGAATCAGAATGGGCAACCACAAGCTTTCCACCCTTATTAAGCATATTTGAAAGATGATTAATAAGGGCATTCTTATCGGAAAAATGAGGATATGCAGAATATATTATAATTAAATCATACAATCCTTTGTGTTCCATTATATCCTGTGCTATAAAATTTATTTTACTATAATTGTACTTTGATTTTGCAACATCTATCATCTTTTCGGATATATCAACTGCAGTTATGGAATTTGGATTGTATTTTAAAAGAAAGGATTCGAGAATTCCTGTTCCGCAGCCAACATCGAGTATATTTAAATTATCCTTTATATCTATTAATTTTAGTATTTTATCTATTTTCTTTTCATCATGTTTTGTTATTTCATCCCAAATAGGTGCAAGTCTATTAAAAAATTCTCTTTGGTTCATTTCTTACCTCCTATTAATTTGCTACAATATTATTATAACAAAATAAACACTGAAAAAAAGGGTGGTTAAAATGAACAGTGAAATTGATTGTATAGGATTATTTTGTCCAATACCTGTAATTAAAGCAAAAATAGCCTTTAAAAATTTAAACAGCTATGAATCTATAACCATTGTTACAGACCATAGCTGTACACAACAGGGTATTTTAGAGGCCTTTAAAAACTATAATTGCAGAATTGATATAGAAGATAATGCTGGGATATGGTATATAAGGATAACTAAGCTTTAGCAGAAGGTTTCTTTTCCGTGCTTAAGTATAAATTCAATAAATTCCTTTACATAGCTTTTATTTAAGATGTCCTTACTATAGATTAAGTAAATATCGCAGAGGCAGGACATACCTTCTATAGGAATGGCAGAAAGTATGCCTGCGTGAACTTCAGATTTTACAGATGTATAAGGCAGTATTGATGAACCCATTCCTGCAACTATAGATGCCTTTATTGATTCTATTGTGTTTAACTCCATTTCAATCTTTATATTTTCTTCTTTAATAGAAGTATCTATTATATACCTTATACCGTTATCTTTAGATAGTAGTACTAATGGAATTTCGGATAATCTACTTAAATTTATTTTGTTGTCGGGTATCTTGTATTTTTTTGGATTATATACAAAAACTAAATCATTGGCACAAATTTTCTTGCTCTCTATTTCATCACTTACAAAAGGCTTGTCTATAAACCCTATATCTGCTATCTTGTTTTGAATTCCTTCTATGACCTTTTTGGTATTTTCGATTTTAATATCAAATTTTATATTAGAATGTTTTGTTTTGTATATATAAACTGAACAGGGAAGGAGGTATTCACCTACTATATTGCAACTTAGTATTTTAATTTCACTTATTTTATTATGTAGTGATTCGTTTATGTCTGATAGCATATTTTCATATAGACTTATTATTGATTCAGCATATTCAAGTAAAATTTCCCCCTCCTTTGTCAACTCAACCCCTTTATTGCTTCTAATTAATAGTGAGCAGCCGATATTTTTTTCAAGATTTTGAAGCTGCTGACTTAAGGCCGATTGAGTTAGATGGAGTTTATTTGATGCCTTTGATATGCTGTTTTGTCTTACAGTTTCCCTAAAAGAAATTAAACTTTGTATATTCATCTCAAACAACCCCTTATATCGCATCTATATCTATTATATAATTAATCTATTATTAATTTCAATTATTCTAAATTATTTATATATTCATAAGAAAATCTAATATAGTATTAAAATTACTAATGACAAAAAAATTAACAAAATATATTATAATTATAAATGTAAAGAAAATTCTATAAATAAAACAGTTAATCAATTAACAAATAAGGGGGGATTTATGTGGGAGAAACAAAAATTCAAACTTCAACAAGGGCACAGACAAAAAAGAAAAAGGTAAACCAAATTCCTTTTGGAGTAGCACTACTTATTGCAATTATAGGAATAGGTTTCTTTGCTGCAAATCAATCACCTAAAGCTGCACTTATGTGGACATTTGGAGTTGCATTAGGTTATACTTTGCAAAGGTCAAGATTCTGCTTTACAGCTTCAATGAGGGATCCTGTTTTAACAGGAAGTACATCATTAACTAAGGCTGTAATTATTGCAATTGCTACAGCAACAGTTGGTTTTGCATCAATTCAATATGCTGCATTTTTAAAGGATCCAGCAAAGATACCAGGTAATATCTCACCAGTTGGAATTCATACAGCAATAGGAGCAATAATGTTTGGTATAGGTATGGTTATAGCCGGTGGATGTGCATCAGGTACACTTATGAGGGTTGGAGAAGGCTTTATGATGCAATGGCTGTCCTTAGTGTTCTTTATAATAGGTTCACTTTGGGGAGCACACGATTTTGGATGGTGGTCAAAAGCTTTAATTTCAAAAACAAAACCAGTATTTTTACCAAATGTATTAGGTTGGCCACTTGCAATACTTATTCAATTTGGATTGTTATTTGTAATATACATTGTGGCAGATTGGTATGGCAATAAAAATGTAAATGAATAATAAGGAGGAGATTACTATGGCAGAATACAGATTAGATTGTTTAGGAGAAGCTTGTCCTGTACCACTACTTAAGACTCAAAAGAAAATGGAAACTCTAAAGGTTGGAGATATACTAATAGTTGAAATTGATCACAGTTGTGCTGTAAAAAACGTTCCGGAGTGGGCAAGAAAAGAAGGATATAATGTAGAAATTGAAGAAGTTGATGATGGTCAATGGGAGATATATATTGAAAAAACAAAATAGTCACCTATATAGATATTTAAGGAGGGGGGATGTAAATGAAAATTCAAGATAATCCTTATTACAAGAAGCTGTTAAAGGACCCTTGGAGCTATACATCAGGTGCAGTTATATTAGCACTTTTAAATATAGGTTTATTAGCGTCAACTGGTAAAGCGTGGGGTGTAACAACACCATTCTCCTATTGGGGTGCTTGGATATATAAGGTATTAGGAGGAAACCCAGAAAGCTGGTTCTATTTCCAACAAAAAGCACACGCAGAAGCCATTAAGGCAGGTTTTTGGATGGATGCACATAGTGTATCGAACTTAGGTATTATATTTGGTGCCTTTTTAGCAACTCTTCTTGCTTCACAATTTAAGATTAAAAAGATTAAGTCTTGGAAGCAGGTTGTAGCTGCAATAATAGGTGGACTTTTAATGGGATATGGTGCAAGAATTTCCTTTGGATGTAATATAGGTGCTCTTTTTAGTGGAGTTGCTTCAATGTCACTACACGGCTGGGTATTTATGATATTCATATTTGTTGGAGCATTTATAGGAAGTAAGCTGTTAGTTAAATACTTTATGTAATATATGGCTCGGGTAACCGAGCCTAATCTTTAGGAGGGTTAAGTATGGAGAAAAAACACGAGTATTATGATGTTGCCATAATAGGTGGAGGAGCAGCTGGGCTTACAGCAGCAATTTATTGTGGACGTGCAAGGCTTAAAACAATATTATTTGAAAAATCACTTTTAGGTGGACTTGCTACTTATACAAGCGAAATAGAAAATTATCCTGGATTTCCAGAAGGAGAAACAGGAACAGGGCTTATGAACCTATTTACAAAGCAGGCAAAAAAGTTTGGAGTAACAATTAAGCAGACAGATGTAAAGGCTGTAAATTTAGAAGGAAAAGATAAAACACTTGAGACATTTAGAGTTATATATCACGCAAAGGCAGTTATAATTGCAACTGGAGGAAAGCCAAGATTAACAAAGGCACAAAATGAAGAAAACTTTTTATATGATAAGGGAATTTCCTTCTGTGCTACCTGTGATGCTGCCTATTATACAGATAAAACAGTTATGGTTATAGGAAGTGGAGATGCAGCGATAGAGGAGGGAATATTCTTAACAAAGTTTGCAAAGAAGGTTATTGTATCTGTTATTCACGATGTTGGTATAATGGATGCAAATAAAATAGCACAAGAACAGGCTATGAATAATCCTAAAATGGAGTTTATTTGGAATACAATGGTGCATTCCTTTGAAGGAGAAGAAAGATTAAATAAGGTTATTTTAAAAAATGTAAAGACAGGGGATTTAATTGAAGTTCCTGTTGATGGCTGTTTCCTATTTATTGGATATGAACCAAATACAGAAATTTTCAAAGGACAAATTAATATGAATAAGAACGGATACATTATAACAGATGAGAATATGCAGACAAATATAGATGGAGTTTTTGCAGCAGGAGATGTGAGGGCAAAGGCTATAAAGCAGGTTGCAACAGCAGTAGGTGATGGTGCAATAGCAGGAATTATGGCAGAAAAGTATGTAGCAGAATCGGAACTTTTTGAAAACGAAATAATGCAAAAGGATAAAATTGGTCTTATTTATCTATGGTCTCCAATTGATGAAAAGAGTAGAGAAAGCTTAAAGGTTATTGAAGATATTGAAAGGGAATATAGAGATATGTTAAAGGTATTTAAGATAGATGTTTATAAGAATGCTACACTTGCTGCAAGATTGGGAGATGTTGAGGCACTTACATTGTATTATACAAAGGAAGGTAAGGTAGTAAAGAAGGATAATAATATTGATAAGGATGCTATAATTGAGAATTTAAAGGCTTTAGCATAAAATACTTTGTAATAAAAGCCCCACAAAGGAATGGTTAATAAATTCTTTGATGGGGCTTTTTAGATTTTAGCGAACAATTAAGTTTGTCAACAGTCTGAATAACTTAGGTTTCATTAAGATTTAGAATACTGTTTAAAATATAGATTACTTTTGTAAACTTTGTTTAAACCTAAAATAGAATATAAAGGCAACTAATTGACATATTGCAGCAAACATAATTATTGATAATGTGGATACTTCATATAAATAACCCATTATAACACTTCCAATTAGCATTGATATACCATATATTGTATAAAAAATACCATAGGCTCTTCCACGTATATCCTTAGTTGTTATATCAGCAATTGCAGCCTTTAGTATAGTTTCGTGAATGCTCATTACAATACCCCAAAGCATAACAGATACTACAGCAAAGTACATATTTTTAGAAAAACCTAAAATCACAAGGGCTACTGAAAGGATAGGCACAAACATAAGAGCTTTAAAGCCTTTTTTATCATAGTATTTTCCGATGATAAGAGCAAACAATCCATCAAGTGCCATTGCAACGGCATATAGTGTAGGGATTACCCCCTCTAATATTATCTTTTTATTTAAGAAATGATAAGAAAGTATAGGGAAATTAACAAAACCAACTATACTAAAGAAGATGAATAGGGAGTAGTTTATAAATTTTTCAGTATATAAAGCTTTATTGCTTTTAATGTCAACCTTCTTTTCAGTTTTAATATCCTCTTCAAGTTCCTTTGGATTAGGAACTCTAATTCTTGCAAATATTACAAAGCCGATGGTTAAAAGTGCAGGAATTAGCATAAATTTAAATCCTGCTTTATATGTTCCTGTAAGTGTTAATGCAAAAGTAAACACAAGAGGTCCAATTAGTGCTCCAAGCTGGTCAACTGCCTCTAAAATACCAAATCCAAAACCAGTTCCTACGTGCTTTGTTGCGTGGGATAGCATTGAGCTTTTTCCAGGGCTTCTAATTGCTTTACCAAGTCTTTCACATAGCACAAATATTGCGGCAACCTTCCAAGTATTAGAAAAACCTAAAAGTGGAACTGATAGTAAAAGGGCATATCCAAGAATAGTAATAGGCCAATCCATTCCTGTTTTGTCAACAAAGTATCCTGAAGCCAATCTAAAGGTATAACCTAAAAACTCACCAAGTCCTGTTATAAATCCTATTATTGTTGCTGTTGCACCCAATGATGCAAGATATGTACCATATACACTTCTTGCACCTTCATAGGTAATATCACCTAAGGCACTTATAATGCCAAATAGAATAATAAATTCTACAGCCATTTTTTTCTTGTCCTTCATTTTTCCCCCTCCTTAATTTGATATGAATATTATAATACTTTATACTTATTAGTACAATAGTTTATGGAAATAATATATTTATAATAAGAAATTTTTAACACTAAATTAACTTTACAGGTAACATATTTATACATTATTATATAATTAAATAATATTAAGAGGTGATAATATGAGAATAGCAGTTATATCTGACATTCACAGCAACATATATGCTCTTGAGAAGGTTTTAGAGGATATAGAAAGAAGAGATGTTGATTTAACAGTATGTTTAGGAGACCTTGTGGGCTATGGAACTCATCCAAACGAAGTAATTGAACTTATCAGAAGGAAAAATATATTAACTATTATGGGTAACTACGATGATGCAGTTGGATTTGAGAGAATGGTTTGTGGATGTGATTACCCAGATCCTAAGGATGCTGAAAATGCTGGAATATCACTTGGCTGGACAGTAGAAAACACAACTGAGGAAAATAAGAGATTTTTAAGAGAGCTTCCAAAGGAGGCAGTACTTAGCATTGGAGATAGAAGGTTTATATTTGTTCACGGAAGCCCAAGAAAGATAAATGAATATTTAAAGGAAAATTCAAAGGAAGCAGAAGAGGTTATGGGAGAAATAGGATACGATATTTTAGTTTGTGGACACACACACGTGCCATATTTTAAAAGATATTATAATAAAATGCTTATAAACTCAGGTAGTGTAGGTAAACCTAAAAACGGAAGACCAGATGCAAATTATATTATTATAGATGCAGATGATGAACTTAAGGTTGAAATAATGTATGTACCATACGACTATGAAAGGGCTGCACAGGATATGGAGGAGGCAGGAATGCCAGAGAGCTTTATAAATAATATAAGAACTGGAAGGGCATAAATGCCCTTTTTTACTTATATCTTGCATATATTTGTTTAGAGAATTATAATATTATTAACTACAGAATAAGGGGTGTTAAAGGTGACACAGGAAGAAATGATTGTTAAAATATTTAAGGCATTAGGACATCCAATAAGATATAAAATAGTAAAATCTTTAGCAGATGGGCCAGAATGTGTATGTAAACTTAATGAAAATATAGAATTTAGTCAATCAAATCTTTCACAGCATTTAAGAATATTAAAGGATGCTGGTGTAGTTAAGGGAGAGAAGGTTGGGCTTAATATTCACTATAGTTTAGCATCTGATGAAATAAAGGAGCTATTGAAAGTTGCTGAAGAGGTTGTTGAAGCAAAATTAAAGCATCTAAAATAAGCTAACAAGAGGTGCCTGTCGCCTTTTGTTAGCTTATTACAAATATTTCTGACAAATCTCACCTTGACATAACGTAATAAAATATATATAATGTAATAGTCAGCACTTGGAGAGATGGCTGAGCTGGTCGAAGGCGCGCGACTGGAAATCGCGTATACGGACAAAACCCGTATCGGGGGTTCGAATCCCCCTCTCTCCGCCATGACCGTGCTAGACGGGGAGGTAGCGGTGCCCTGTAACCTGCAATCCGCTATAGCAGGGTTGAATTCCTTACCTAGGTGTAAGCATGTAGGGACTGACCTGGGTAAGTGGTGTTGAAGATTGGGTCCTGCGCAACGGAAATTCATGAACCCCGCCAGGTCCGGAAGGAAGCAACGGTAAGTGAACACTTTCGTGTGCCGCGGGTAAGCCTGATTGGAGCTTACTGCTCAGGTAACGCTTGTAGGCTTACATCGAAGTAAGGTGCACGGTCTTAAAAAATAGCCTTAAGGGCTTTTTTTTTATACTTTTTTAAATTACTATAATTGGTTATAATTATTTAAGGGGTGATAATATGTACAAAGCCCTTTATAGAGAGTTTAGACCACAAAACTTCAGCCAAGTTGTAGGGCAGGAACATATAGTAAGAACACTTAAAAATCAAATATTGCAAAATAAAATTCCTCACGCATATTTATTCTGTGGAACTCGTGGAACAGGAAAGACGTCAACGGCAAAAATATTATCAAAGGCTGTAAACTGTCTAAATTTAGTTGATGCAGAACCTTGTAATGAATGTGAGATGTGTAGGGAGATAAATGCAGGAACATTAATAGATGTTTTTGAAATAGACGCTGCATCAAACAATAGAGTTGAAAATGTAAGGGAACTTATTGAGGATGTGAAATATCCACCTCATAGAGCAAGATATAAGGTATATATAATAGATGAAGTTCATATGCTCTCACAAAGTGCCTTTAATGCCCTTTTAAAGACTTTAGAAGAACCACCAAAACACGTTATTTTTATACTTGCTACAACAGATCCTCAAAAGGTACCCCCTACTATACTTTCAAGATGTCAAAGGTTTGACTTTAAGAGAATCACAACAAAGGATATGGTTTCAAGATTAAGAAATGTTGTTCAGCAAGTAGGAGCACTTTGTGATGACGACACGCTTGAACTTATATCTCGTGTTTCAGATGGAGCAATGCGTGATGCACTTTCTATTTTAGATCAGGCAATTGCAATGTCTGATGGTAAGGTTGAATACCAAAGAGTTTCTGAAATGCTTGGACTTACATCCAATGAACATATTTTTAATCTTGTGGATTTTATGATTGATAGGAACATAGAAGGGGCAATAAGGACGATTGACGAGGTTATATTAAGTGGTAAGGATGTAGTTCAGTTTATT
This sequence comes from Caloramator sp. ALD01, assembly GCF_000472625.1. NCBI lineage: Bacteria > Bacillati > Bacillota > Clostridia > Eubacteriales > Clostridiaceae > Caloramator > Caloramator sp. ALD01. The sequence goes on along the minus strand of NZ_AXAA01000035.1, from coordinate 2,737 downwards.
AAAGATATGACAAGGCATTTTAGAAACCTACTGCTTGCTAAGGTTAGTAAAAATCCTGAAGAAATACTTGATTTAAGCAAGGATACAATAAACAGATTGGTTGAACAGTCGAGGAAGCTAAGAAGTGAGGAAATAATGAGGGCTGTTAATCTATTTGTTGAGGCAGAAAATTCAACAAAGATTACAAATCAATGGAGAATACTCCTTGAGATGACTGTAATTAGATATTGTAAAAGGGAGTATGATATTTCTGTTGAAACTATTATGTCAAGATTAAATACATTAGAGGAAAAGATAAGGGAAGGAAGCTTTATCGTACAAAGCACAGAGCCAAAGATACAAACACCAAAACAAAAGCCTAATGTAGCTAAAAGAATAGAAGAGCAACCAATCAAAAAGGAAATGGCTTTATCAGAACTTCCTGTACTTGATGTATCTATAAATGAAGTTAGAGCAAGCTGGCACGATGTATTAAACTTACTTAAGGCAAATAAAAAGATGATAATATATGCATATCTTGAGCCTGGGGATGTTGTAGAAACGAAAGGCAATAAGATAGTTGTAGGATTTGATAAAAAGTATTCCTTTAGCAAGGATAACCTTGAAAAGGCAGAAAATAAAAAGGTAGTTGAAGAATATTTCTCAAAGGTTTTAAAGAAGGATGTTAAATTTGAATTTAGAATATTAGGAGACCCTATGGAGGATGAAATAGACAGGGTAAAGAGTGTTTTAGGTGAGGATTTAGTTGAGGTTATGGAGTAGGTGATTATATGGTTAATATAGAATTAAAAATATCAGAGCTTATAGAGTACTTTAAAGATAGAGATGAAGTAGATGCTGTTTTTGTAATTGGTTCTTACGGAACAGAGTTTCAAAGGGAGGATAGTGATATAGATTTTGCAATATTATTTAATAAAGACGTTGATATTGTGACTGAGCTTGAAATAGAAGCAAGTATTTCAGATATAATAAAGTTTGAGGATATAGATTTAGTGAATTTAAAAAAGGCACCAATTACATTGCAGAAGAAGGCCATAAATGAGGGAAGAGAAATATATGTAAGGGATTTTAATAGGTTATGTGATTATATGGAATATGTTTATAAAAGATATAGAGATGAAATATACTTTATAAACAATTTCTATAAAGATTATTTTTATAGGGGTTAAGGTGATGAAGAAATGATTTTTAATATTGATAGAGATAAAATTTTAGTTAAGTTATCTTTTCTGCAGGATAATATAAATAAATTAGAAGAGCTTAGACTTCTATCAGAAGAGGAATTCTTAAGCGATTTTAGAAATATTTATAGCACAAAGTATTTACTTCAAACATCAATTGAAGCAATGCTTGATATATCAAATCATATAGTTGCAAGAAATAAGTGGGCAAAGATTGAGAGTAACAGAGATAGCTTTGAAGCATTATATAGAAATGGTATTATTCCTAAGGAATATATAGATAAATTTTTCTTGATGGCTAAATTTAGAAATAGAATAGTGCATATGTATATAGATATAGATGACAGGGTAATTTATAGTATTTTAAAGAATAACATAGATGATTTAAGGGTGTTTTTAGATTGTATTATACAGAATATGTGATTGAATTTACAGAAACTAACTGGTACAATAAGAAGGTAAAATGAATATAATAAAATGATAGTGAATTAAGGGAGGTTTTTATATGTTTAAAGGTGGAATGCCCCCAATGGGTGGAAATATGAACAATTTACTAAAGCAGGCACAAAAGCTTCAAAAGCAAATAGAAGAAATGAGAGCAAAGCTTGAACAAGAAACTGTAGAAGCAACTGTTGGTGGTGGAAAGGTTAAGGCTGTTGCAAACGGAAAGAAGGAAATAGTTGATATCGTTATTGATAGAGAAGTTGTTGACCCAGATGATGTTGAAATGCTACAAGACCTTGTTTTAGCAGCAGTAAATGAAGCTTTAAAGAAGGCAGAAGAAATGATGGCAAATGAAATGGGTAAACTTACAGGTGGGCTAAATATGCCTGGTCTTTTCTAAGGAGTGAGTTAGTTGTTTTATCCTATAAAGGTTGCAAAATTAATTGAAGAACTTTCAAAGCTTCCGGGTGTTGGAAACAAAACAGCCCAGAGGCTTGCTTTTTATATTATAAATATGGATAAAAGAGATGTGGAATCTCTTGCTGATGCGATAATTGAAGCAAAGGAAACGATTAAATATTGTTCTGTTTGTGGTAATTTAACTGATACAGATCCTTGTGTAATTTGTTCAAATACTGCAAGGGATAGGAGTACGATTTGTGTTGTTCAGGAGCCTAAGGATGTTATTGCAATGGAGAGAACAAAGGAATACAAAGGTTTATACCACGTTCTTCACGGAGCAATTTCTCCAATGCTTGGTATTGGACCCGATGACATAAAAATAAAAGAACTTTTGTCAAGAATGAATGAAGAAGTAAAAGAGGTTATCATTGCAACGAACCCAAATGTTGAGGGAGAGGCTACAGCTATGTATATAGCAAGGCTTATAAAACCTCTTGGTATAAAGGTTTCAAGAATAGCCCACGGAATTCCTGTAGGCGGGGACATAGAATATGCAGATGAGGTAACGCTTCTTAAAGCCCTTGAAGGCAGAAGAGAAATATAAGTGCCACCAAGAGCTGTCTTCCTCAAAAAAACTCCTTCAATTCCAATTAAATTCCTTCAAAAGAAAATAAAGTCGTTCAAAAGGGAAGAGTAAATTTAAGGCTCTT
>NZ_AXAA01000034.1:0-20506 GCF_000472625.1 Caloramator sp. ALD01 | reverse complement strand
TGAATTCTATAGTCGTGAACTCTACGAGTTTCAGAATTACAACGAGGACAAGTATGAGGCTTCTTTTTCATTTCTAAATAAATTTCATAGCAAACATTATCAAGTACTTTTGTTATAATAACATCTTTAAAACCAAGTAAATTTTTGATACAATTATTAGTGTGCACTTGTAGGATGCCTCCTTTCAGGTAATATTTTTGTAGTTAATTTAATTTTACCAGGCATCTAAAACAGGTGCATATTTTTTTTGTAAAAAAATATGCTGGGGCTACGCCCCAACATTTATTATAGAACCAAAAATATTAAGCAAGTGGTATGGGAGTTATACCACTTGCTTATTTAATTACGAAAGTTATGCATTAGATGTTTTGTTTATAAATCTTGATAAAATTATTCCTATTATTATTAAAATTAGTATTGGGTATGATACAAATCTATAACTTCCAAACAAGTCTTTAGCAAGTCCAGAGGTTAAGTTTCCAAGTATAGCACCGATTCCATAGGCAGTAAACACAATTCCGTAGTTTTCACTATAATATTTAGGACCAAAAAACTTAGAAGTTAAAGTTGGTGCTATGGATAGCCATCCGCCAAAATTCATCCAAAATATTATAAAGGATAAGACAAATAACAATATGCTTCCTTTATTAAAAAATAGTATTGAAAGTGAAGCAAAGAAAATGAGTGTATAGGATAGTAATATAACTTTGGAAGCACCAAGTTTATCTGATAAATATCCAAATAATGGTCTACCTATACCATTAAAAATAGAAAATAATGAAACATAGAGGGCCATAGTGGTTGATGGAATACCCACTACATCTTCCCCCATAGGTCCAGTAATACCAATTATCATAAGTCCCACAAAAGTTGCTATTGCAAAACATATCCATAAAATATAAAATCTATAGTTTTTTAGCATTTCCTTAGGAGATAAGGAATAAAAGCCTTCAGAATTAATGTTTATATTTTCATTGGGGAATTTAAATGGTAGTGATAAAATTATCAATATTATTAAGAATATAATTCCCAATATCTTGAAGGTTGTAAATACACCATATATATCTATTAGCTTTTTGGCAATTGGGGCAGTAACAAAGGGTGACATTCCAAAACCAGATAAAAGAATACTAAGTGATAGTCCCTTTTTATCAGGAAACCATTTTGAGACAACTCCTATTGGAACACCATATGCAATTCCAACACCACTTCCTGCTATAACTCCATATGTAACTGTAAGCATAAATATATTTTTGCTATAGGCTGAACCAAGCCAACCAAGGCCAACAAGTAGGCTACCTATAATTAAAACAATTTTAGGTGAATATTTAGAAATAAGCTTTCCACCTAAAGGCATTAGGAAGGCATAAAATGCCAAAAAAGTCATAAAAGGTAGACTGCTTTGGGTTGAGTTTAAGCCTAAAGCCTTCTCTAAGGGTTTTTTAAAAATACTCCAAGAATAAACAGTACCAAGGCATATAAATATAAGTATTCCTAAAATAACATATAGCCAACGAATTTTGTTTTTCATAGACACCTTCCTTTACATAAGAATTTATATAGATATAATAACAAAAATATTTAATATGTCCAGCCTAATAAAGCAAGTATTTGTTTTATGGATGAGGTTTTATGTTAAGAGTTTAAGAATAAAATAACTCCATCAATTATATTTTTGTAATTGATGGAGTTTATATACTATTTATTAATATTAAACTAAATATCAGTTAAGCCAGTGCATTAACATTACTACCTATATTCACATATTCAGTAATATAGGCTGTAACACCAACAAATTGTATTCCTTGAGGCTGAAGATAAAATATGCTTCCAACCTGCTTTAATTCAGGTGAATTTGATTTAATTATGTTTGCCATCATACAGCTACTTGCATTAAAGGTATTTGATATATTTTGTATCATAATATCACCACTACCAATAGTTTTAATTTAAGTATAGCAAAAATGTGTCACAAAGAAAAGAAGTTTTATAGTGCCACATAGGTGAATGATGGTATTTTTAAAATATTGTAAAAAGGCAGTGGGAATCACAGCCTTTAGTTTATAAAAATTAAATCCATAATATCAATAATTAAACAATTCATTACACTATCTTAGTTGTCCAAGTTTCACAGTTCCAAACATCAGTCACAATATCTCGATAAAACTCTGGTTCGTGGCATATTAAAAGTATACTTCCCTTATATTCCTTAAGTGCACGTTTAAGTTCTTCTTTAGCATCAACATCTAAGTGGTTTGTTGGCTCGTCTAAAACTAAGAAGTTTGTTTCTTTATTTATTAGCTTACACAGCCTTACCTTAGCCTGTTCCCCTCCACTTAGAACACAGACCTTGCTTTCAATCTGTTTTGTTGTAAGCCCACATTTAGCAAGGGCAGCTCTTATTTCGTATTGCGTAAATGAAGGAAACTCATTCCATACCTCATCTATACAAGTATTATAGTTGTTTTCCTTTATCTCCTGTTCAAAATATCCAATATATAGATAATCCCCAAGTTGAACTTCACCAGATAAAGGCCTAATTTCACCTAATATACTTTTTAAAAGAGTTGTTTTACCAAGTCCGTTTGCTCCAACTAATGCTATCTTTTGTCCTCTTTCCATTCTAAGGTTAAGTGGCTTTGAAAGAGGAGTATCGTATCCTATTACTAAATCCCTTGTTTCAAATAGAACTTTTCCAGACGCTCTTGCCTCTTTAAAATTAAATTCAGGTTTTGGTTTTTCTTTGGCAAGTTCTATTATCTCCATCTTTTCAAGTTTCTTTTGTCTTGACATAGCCATATTTCTTGTGGCAACTCTTGCCTTGTTTCTTGCTATGAAGTCTTTAAGTTCTGCTATTTCCTGCTGCTGCTTTTTATATGCAGCTTCAAGCTGCTGCTTTTTTGCCTCATATACTCTAACAAAATCGTCGTAGTTTCCAACATATCTATTTAGCTGTTTGTTTTCCATATGATATATAAGATTAACAACACTATTTAAAAATGGTACATCGTGGCTTATTAGTATAAATGCATTTTCATATTCCTGAAGGTATTTTTTTAGCCACTCTATATGCTGTTCATCAAGATAGTTTGTAGGCTCATCCAGCAGAAGTATATCAGGCTTTTCAAGAAGAAGTTTTGCAAGTAAAACCTTTGTTCTTTGTCCACCACTCAAATCATTAACGTCTCTATCAAGCCCAATATCAGTAAGTCCAAGTCCCCTTGCAATTTCCTCAACCTTTGCGTCAATTATATAAAAGTCGTTATGGGTTAAAATATCTTGAATAGTTCCCATATCCTCAAGAAGACTTTCCATTTCATCAGGACTTACTTCTGCAAGTTTTTCACATATCTCATTATATTCCCTTTCAAGTTCAAATAGATAATTAAAGGCAGATTTTAATACATCACGAATAGTTTGTCCCTTTTGAAGAACTGTGTGCTGGTCAAGGTATCCAACACGAGCTCTTTTTGCCCATTCAATAGTTCCTTCATCAGGCTCTAATCTTCCTGTAATAATATTCATAAAAGTAGATTTTCCCTCTCCGTTTGCACCAATAAGTCCAATGTGTTCACCATTTAATAGTCTAAATGATACATCTTCAAATATTGCCCTGTCTCCAAAACCGTGGCTTAAGTTTTTAACAGTTAAAATACTCATTTTTGGCTCCCTTTCCTTTTAAATTTCACACATAACAAGCAATATTATAATATAGATTTGTTAATAAAAAAAGAAGAGTTTTAAGGAAATAAAAATTCCTTAAAACTCTAATAGATTTACACCTTCAATTAATATTAAGTTTTTATTGTCCTTTGCATACTGGATAACTTTATCAGTAAAACCACTCTTAGAGCATAGTAAATAGTATTTTTTTTCAAAATTAAACATAGCTGTTTTTTCTATAAGGCCATTTAAAATAGTAATATCCACTTTTTCATTTTTCCATTTGCATTCACCAAATATAATATTATCTTTGTTTAGTGCAACTATATCTATTTCTTCTTCTTTTTTCTTTGATGGGTTATTGCCCCACCACTTTCCTATATTTTCAAATATAAATGGAAGTTTCTTTTGCTTATTCAATGTCTTTAAATAATTTAAGCAAATTTCTTCATATATTGGGCCTAAATATTCATTTAAATAAGGTTTGATTTTTTCTTCAATAACGATGTCAAGCATATCTTGTTCTATCAAAGTTTTGTTATCAAATACAAATTTGAACCAAAATTTAAAGAAATTATCTTTTATCCTATATATACTTTTTCTGCTTCTACCATTTATTTCGATTGGAGATAGTTTTTCTATTATTCTTAAATCTATTAAAGTTGAAAGATACTTAGAGCATTTGTCGGACTCAACTCCAATTTTAGTAGATATTTCATTTAATTTACTTGAACCATTGGCAATTGCTTCGATAATAGAGTTATAAAGAGCAGGTTCTCTAACTTCTTGTTTTAATAGCATTTTAGGTTCTTCATATAGATAGGAGGTTTTATTTAAAATTTTTCTTTTTACATTTTCAAGAACAGGTATGGTGTCTTTAAAATTAGATAGATAATGAGGTATACCATCTAATATACCGTATGTTAAAACTTGTTCTTCAAAGTTATAATTAGGGAAAAATTTTATGCTATCAAAAAAATCAAATGGTTCCACAATTATTTGTGCAGTTCTTCTTCCATACAAAGGACTTTTATGGCTTAAAACTTCCTTTTCTATAAAACTCATGGATGAACCACAAATAATTATGAACAATTTAGTGTCTTTTAAGTGGTGATCTATTAAATTTTGAAGAAGGGAAGGTATGCTTTTATTTGAATTAACTATATAAGGGAATTCATCAATAACTAAAACCAGCCTTTTATCTTTAGCTTGTTTAGCTAAGAATAAAAATGCTTTTTCCCAAGAGTCAAATTTTGATATAACTTCATTTAAACCAAAATATGTTAGTATTTTTTCGGAAAATGATTCAAGAGCAATTTTATCATTATATTCTTCTGCAACAAAAAATATAGATGGTTTATTTTTGCAAAATTCAGTTAAGAGAGTAGTCTTGCCAACTCTACGTCTTCCATACATTACAACAAAATGGAAAGTATCTTCATTGTATAGATTATCTAATGTAGATAATTCAAATTCACGACCTATGAACATAGATACCACCTACTAACTCATAAGTTACTAACTCATAAGTTACTAACTTTAGAGTTAGTAACTTATGAGTTAGTAATATTTTATAACATAAATAAAGAAAAATCAATATATATAAGGTAAAAGGCAGAGTATTTATCCTCTGCCTTAAAAATTATCTGCTAAAACCTCAAAGTAGCCTTGTGGATGTGCACAAGCAGGACAAGCATCTGGTGCCTCTTCTCCTTCGTGTATATATCCACAGTTTAGGCATTTCCATTTAACAGGTTGAGACTTCTTAAATACTTCTCCATTTTCTAAATTGGAAAGTAGCTTTCTATATCTTTCTTCGTGGTGCTTTTCAACTTCGGCTATTTTTCTAAAAACAGTTGCAACCTCTGGGAAGCCTTCTTCGTCAGCAACTCTTGCAAACTCAGGATAAAGTTCTGACCATTCTTCATTTTCACCATTTGCAGCATACTTTAAATTTGCCTTTGTATCAGAAAGTCCAACAGGATAGCCTGCATTTATTTCAACGGTTTCTCCCTCAAGGCTTGTATTTAGGAATTTAAAAAATCTTTTAGCGTGTTCCTTTTCATTTTCTGCTGTTTCCATAAATATGTTTGATATTTGAACATATCCTTCCTTTTTAGCAACAGATGCATAGTATGTATATCTGTTTCTTGCCTGTGATTCTCCGGCAAAGGCCTTCATAAGATTTTCTGCGGTTTTTGTTCCTTTAAGAGATTTCATAAACCCCACCTCCATTAGTTTTAAAACATTTTATCATAATTTTCAAACAAATTCAATGTGGAATATAATTGTTTATTGAAAATAAATAGCTGAATAAAAAATTTTAAAAATTTATAATTTAATATTGAAAAGGAGAATTAACTATATTATAATTTAATTAAATAATCAAATATTCATTTAGAATAAGGATGTGATGAAATGTGGACATATAGCTTATATGGAATTACTATTGTCCTATTACTTACTTCGTATAAAAATGACAAGAAAAAAACAAAAATGGCATTGAAAAAGGCTTGGAAATCATTTGAAAATATCTTGCCTGAGTTTTTAGGGGTAATAATGTTAGTTGGAATACTACTCTCTGTATTAAATCCTGAGGTTATATCAATGGTAATAGGAAAAGAATCTGGGCTGTTTGGCGTAATAATTTCTGCAATCATAGGCTCAATAACTTTGATACCTGGATTTGTTGCATTTCCAACAGCAGCACTTTTATTAAAATCAGGTGCAGGTTATACACAAATAGCAGCTTTTATTTCAACACTTATGATGGTTGGTATTGTTACTTTGCCTGTTGAAACAAAATATTTTGGTAAAAAAATAACAATATCAAGAAATGTTTTAGCCTTTTTATTTTCATTCTTAGTTGCCTTTATCATTGGAAAGGTTGTGATGTGATATGAGTAAATTTATAAAAAGATATAGATTTTTTATTATTACTGTTGTTGCACTTTTAATACTTATGGTTGTTAATTTTAAATTAGGTGTAAAGGCTTTAGGAATAGTAGGGTATAGTTTTAAAGAGATGTTATTAGTTATACCACCAATATTTGTTTTATTAGGACTACTTGATATCTGGGTTCCAAGGGAAACAATGATAGGACTTATGGGTGAAGGTTCTGGAATAAAAGGAATCCTTCTTGCGATATTTTTAGGTTCGGCAGCAGCAGGCCCTCTTTATGGAGCATTTCCTATAGCAGCTGTGTTTATGAAAAAGGGAGTTAAGTTTACCAATATATTAATTTTTATTGGAGCTTGGTCAACAACAAAAATACCTATGTTCTTATTTGAATTATCGTCACTTGGAACAAAGTTTGCTCTAACAAGGCTACTTATTGATATACCAGGGATAATAATTATAGCATTTATTTTATCTAAAATAATAAGTAAAGGGGAAATTGAGGAAATATATAAAAATGCTGAAAAGCTTTAATGGGGAGGGGTTTAAATGGAAATGATTTATAGGGACTATGTAATTTTAGGAGGAGGACCAGCAGGTTATTATGCAGCTATCTATGGTGCTAAATTAGGTGCAAAAATTACGTTAATAGAAGATAAGGAAATTGGTGGGGTATGCCTAAATAAAGGATGCATACCCACAAAAGCCCTTTTAAAATCTTCTGGAATAATTAAAGAATTAAAAAGAGCAAAAGAATTTGGTATAGATATAGATATAAAAAAAATAAACTTAGAAACAGCAGTAGATAGAAAAAATAGAGTAGTAAAAGCACTAAATATCGGTTTATCAAGTCTAATCAATTCAAATAAAATAGAACTTATCAAAGGAAGAGGAATATTAAAGAGTAAAAATCAGATAATAGTCGAGTCAAAGGATGAACCAAAATTAATTCAGTTTAATAAATTAATCATCTCAACAGGAGCATCACCAATTATCCCAAATATTCAAGGTATAACAAACGAAGGCGTATTAGTTAGCGATGATTTTTTGGAATTAAAGACAATTCCAGAACATTTAGTGATTATTGGAGCAGGTGTTATTGGACTTGAATTTGCAGAGATGTACTCAGCATTTTCAAAGGTAACTGTAATTGAAGTTAGAGATAAATTATATTTTACAGATGAAGAAATAGATAATGAACTTTTAAAAATAATGAAAAGAAAGGGAATAAATTTAAAATTTAATTCTAAAGTTATACGCATAAACAAAATAAATGACAAGCTTGAAGTGATTTTTGAACAAAATGGAAAAGAAAACAGTATAGTTGCTGATAATGTTCTTTTAGCCTGTGGAAGAAGGCCTAATATTTCACAAGATATGATAGATATAGGTTTAGATATTAAAAATGGAGCTTTAGTGGTTAATGAGGAATTTAAAACAAATATAGAAAATATATATGCAGCAGGAGATGTTATTGGTGGGAAACAACTTGCTCATTTAAGCTTTGCAGAAGGAAGATGTGCAATAGAGAATGCATTAGGTATTAAATCAAAATTAAACTATAATGCTGTTCCAAATTGTATATATACAGAACCAGAGGTTGCAACAGTTGGTATGACAGAGACTGAAGCGATTGGTAAAGGCTATGAAGTCAAAATAGGAAAATATTATTTTAGAAATAATGGTAGAGCACTTACTTTAGGAAATAGAGATGGGTTTGTAAAAATTGTTGTTGATAAAAATACTAACATTGTTTTGGGTGCACAAATATTAGGGGAAAGTGCATCAGAGATGATTTCGGAACTGACATTAGCCATAACATTAAAGGCTGATGTAAATATATTATCTACAATGATTCATCCACATCCAACTTTATCAGAGGCCATATTTGAAGCCTGTGGCGATGCGTGTGGTATGTCAGTTCATAAATAAAAATAAGGAGGATTTAAAATGAGTGAAAGACAGTTGCCAGGATTTATTATGTGTGTTTGTACAGGAAAGTGTCCAGGCTTTCAGGCAATGGACATATGGGATTTTATTAACCAAGTTAGGGTAGAGTTACCTGTTGAGTATGGATTTATCCATCCACAGCTTTGTGAAGAAGATGGGGACAGATTCTTAGCTGACTTTTTGAAGGCACATAGGAAGTTAATTATAGGTGCTTGTGCTCCAAACATGCAAAGAAAAATGTTTAAACAAGCATTTTTAGATGCAGGATTAGATATAGAAAAGGATGCTGTAATGTTAGATATTAGAGATATGACAAATGAGAAGGCAATTGAGGTTGTTAAAAAAGCATTGAGTGATTTAGGATTTGAGGAGGCTTAAATATGAGTGAATCAACTTTTATGGGTGTTCCAAGAGAAAAAATAGATTGGAGCCCAAGAATAGACTATGATAAGTGCAATTATTGTATGGAGTGTGTAAAGTTTTGTCCACATGATGTATATGAAGTAAGGGAAAATGAAGAGAAAAAATTAATAGTGAAAAACCCAAACAATTGCGTTGTATTTTGTCGTGCATGCGGAAAAACTTGTGGCGTTGATGCAATAAGCTTTCCTAATAAAGCTGAGGTAACAAATAAAATAAAGCAATTGAGAATGGAGATGGAGTAAAATGGATAAAAAAATAGCTGTTCTTCCATGTAATGGTTTAGATAAATGTGCTGGATGTGTTTCTAGAGAGATAGCAATAAAACTTCAAGAAGAGCAGAATGCAGAAATTATATGTCCCGTACTTTTTAGGGTAGCTGATGCAAGATACAATAAAATAGCAAGTGAAAATGAGCTTATTGTAATAGATGGATGCAATACAAGATGTGCCACTAAATTGGCATCAGAGAAAAACCTAAAAGTTAGTAGAAAGATAAACATAACTGAGGTTTCAAAACAATTTGGAATAGATATTCAAAGTAAGCTTGAAATAGGTGAAAATGAAAAAAAGCTAATTGATGTTATTTTAGAAGACATATTTAAAAAAGATGAGTCTAATGAAGAAAATTCTTCCATATCATTTCCAAAGGTATTAGACTATGAAATATATAAGAAGGATAAATTTATATTTAGGCTCCCAAAAGATGGCTTTTATTTCAATGAAAATGATGTTTGGGTATATGTCCAAGGTAATTTAGCTAGAATTGGAGTTACAGATTATGTTCAACAAAGCTTATCAGACATAATGTTTTTTACACCACCTAACGTAGGAAGTGAAGTTGAACAATTTGATGAGGTAGGAACTATTGAATCAGGTAAAGCTGTTTTTGAAGTTATATCACCAGTTAGTGGTAAGGTCATAAGGGTAAATGAAGCATTGCTTTCAAATCCAGAATATATAAATGAAAACCCATTTGAAAAGGGTTGGATTGCAGAGATTGAACTTAAAGATTTTGAGTCTGATAAAATGCTTTTATTAGAGTTTGATGAGTATTTTGAAAAAATGAAAAGAAAGGTGGATGAGTTTCATGTCTAAGGTTGTTGTAATACCATGTAGTGGAATGGGTAAGGTTTATGGGCTTTTAGCGAGAGAAGCAGCATATAAGGTTGTTAATGAGCTAAAAAAAGATGAGGCAGAAACAAAATGTTTAGCATATATAGTAACTGGTGATGATGAAATAAGAGATTATATGAATGGAAAAAAATGCATTACAATTGATGGGTGTCCTAAAATGTGTGCAGCTAAAAATGCCAAAGAGGCTGGGGCAGAGGTTGTGGAAGAATTAAAATCAACAGAGTTTGCAAAACAAATGAGAGCAATGAAGCCTGGAACAGCTACTTATTTAAATGAAGAGGGATGGCAAGTAGTTGATGCTATAGCGGAAAAAATTACATCTATTATTGATGAAATGGAGGGAAAATAAATGAGTGATATAAAAATAGGAGTTGTTTCATGTAGTGGTGAAGAATGCTTAGGAGGAACCATTTCAAGACTTGCTACAAGAAAGGTATTAGAGGATTTAAGACTAGGTGAAGCTGTTACAATTTGCCTTCCTCTTTTTATAGCAGGTGGTGAGGAAGAGAGAAATTTTGCTAAAGTATACCCTACAGTTGCGGTTGATGGATGTTCAAAGCTTTGTGCAATGAGAGCAACAGAGAAATATAGTGGAAAGGTTAATGCTGTTGTTAAAGTTGATGAAATTATAGGAAAAGAGAGAGCATTAGAAGAGTTGGTTTCATTAAGGGAATTACCAAGCGATTATATGGAGCTAGTAGATAAAGTAGCGCAAGAAATATGTAAAGAGATGGATAAAATCTCAAGCGATATATTAACAAAACAGGTTGAAGAAGAACTTAAAAATAGCGGTGAAGGTTCAGGTGGATGTTGCTGTTGTGGCTGTAAATAATGGAGGGAAAAATAGTGTATTATTTATATAATAGAAGTTTAGATCCATATTTTAATTTAGCATTAGAAGAATATTTTTTAACAAATTTCAAAGATGAATTTTTTATAGTATGGAGAAATGATAATTGCATAGTAGTTGGTAAAAATCAAAATACTTATTCTGAAATAAATTCAGATTATGTTTTTGAAAATGGAATAAAGGTTGTAAGAAGATTAACAGGTGGTGGTGCAGTCTACCATGATAAAGGAAACATTAATTTTACTTTTATAAAAAATTCAGATGCACATCATTTTAGCTTTAATGATTTTTTAGAGCCGATAGTTAATTTCTTAAAAACACTTGATATAGATGCAAAAGTATCAGGAAGAAATGATATAGTAATTGATGATAAAAAAATATCTGGTAATGCACAGACTATTTTAAAGGGAAGGATATTACACCATGGAACTTTACTATATTCCTCTGATATTAAAAATATTTCAGGGGCATTAAATGTTGCAAAGGAAAAATATGAAACAAAGGCAGTAAAATCTGTAGAAAAAAGAGTAACTAATATATGTGATAATTTAAAAGAGAGATTAACAGTAGAAGAATTTATAGAACAATTTAGCAGATATATATCAAGTAATATGGATATAAAAGAATACAAATTAACAAAAAAAGATATTTCAGAAATACAAAAACTAGCAGATAATAAGTATTCCAAATTTGAATGGAATTTTGGGATATCACCTAAATTTAAATATCGAAATATAAAAAGATTTCCCCAAGGACTGATTGAGGTATATTTACAGGTAGAAAATTCAATAATAAATAATGTTAAAATATATGGGGATTTTTTTAGTATAGGAGATATAAAAGAAATAGAAGATGTGTTAAAGGGATGCATATATAAAAAGTCAGAAATTAAAAATAGGCTAAATTCTTTGGATTTCAATAAATACTTTATGGGGATTAGTTTAGATGATTTTATAACAGTTTTTGATATTAATTAGGGGGATTACTGCCCCCTAAATTTATGCTAATAAAACATATAAAAAAATATAAATATATTTTTATTAGCAATTGACAAAAATATATTTTTGTTTTATTATTAAATTAGAAAATGCTAATATATAAAAAGGAGGTAATTATATGTTTACTTGGGTGCAAAAATTTGCAGATTGGTTTGTATATGATCTGCTTAAGATAGCTAAGGCGTCTAAATTAGGTGACGCATTAAACTTCTTTGTGTTTGACACAATAAAAATATTTATATTGCTTCTTATGATAATATATGCAATAACATTTATCAGAAGCTTTTTCCCACCAGAGAAGACAAGAAAAATACTTGCAGAAAAGAAGGGCAGTACATTCATAGGACATATTCTTGCTGCATTACTTGGAATTGTTACTCCATTTTGCTCATGTTCTGCAGTACCATTATTTATAGGTTTTGTTGAAGCAGGAGTTCCATTAGGAGTTACATTCTCTTATTTAATTGCAGCACCAATGGTAAATGAAGTTGCACTTGGACTATTATATGGTCTTTTTGGATTAAGGGTAGCACTTATTTATATAATTTCAGGTGAGATTATTGCTATAGTAAGTGGTATTATAATAGGAAAACTTGGATTAGAAAAATATGTTGAAGACTATGTATATGAAATAAAAGTAAACGCAGATGATGTTGAAATACCAAATCCAACATTAAATGAAAGATTAAGAGATTCATGGGAATTTACTAAAGACTTAATAAAGAAGATTTATTTATATGTATTAATAGGTATAGCAATAGGTGGTTTCATGCATGGATGGATACCTACAGGTGCACTAGCAAAATATGCAGGTAAAGATAATCCATTTGCAGTATTTGTAGGAGTTGCGTTTGGTATTCCACTATATTCAAATGCGGCAGGCGTAATTCCACTAGTTAGTGAATTAACTCGTGCAGGAGTTGCAATGGGAACAGCGCTTTCATTTATGATGGCAGTAACAGCACTATCTGTTCCAGAAATGATTCTTTTAAGAAGAGTTTTAAAACCAAAATTACTTGCTATATTTATAGCTATAGTTGGTATAGGAATTGTATTTACAGGATATTTATTTAATATGATACTATAAAACAAGGTTGTGGCTATGCCACAACCTTATTTCTTCCTGTATTTTTTGCAGTATAAAGATTTTTATCAGCCTTTTCAATTACATCTATGTAGTTACTTTCTCCTGAAACTTCATATACTCCAAAACTTGAGGTTATTTTTATATTAAAGTCATTATATTCAATAACAGCCTCTTCTACTTTTTTTCTTATTCTTTCAGCAATTTCAACAGCTTTATCTTTATCAGCACCATTTAATACAACTAAAAATTCCTCTCCACCGTACCTTGCAACCCAATCATTTTTTCTTATACTTTGTTGGAGAATAGAGGCAAATTGCTTTAAAACTTCATCACCTGCTAAATGACCGTAGGCGTCATTTACCTTTTTAAAGAAATCAATATCGCACATAATGATTGACATAGGAAGATTGTCGGAGGTTGATTTTAAGATATCAACAGGGAGCCTGTCCTCTATAAATCTCCTATTGTAAACATTAGTTAGAGCATCTTTAACTATAAGCTCATTAAGACTATTTATTTTTGAATAGATTTCTGTACTGCTTAAGCCATCTATATCCTCAATGATACTTGTATCTGTTGCATCCTTTAAAAACTCCACAACGACTTTTCCAGCATCTGTAACAATGGCGGTGGCAGTTATTATATAAATTTTTTCTCCATTATACTCAATTTTAATAAATGTTTCATCTTTATTATATGCTCGCATAGATACACAGTTAGAGCACATTTTATTTTGGTTCCAAAAATCGTAGCAGGAACCTTCTTCCTCAAAGGATTCATTATCTTTAGAAAAAAAGTAGTAAACCTTCTTTTTAATAGGCTCAATTATTCTTATTGCATCATATATGTTAGTAAAAAATTCTATCTTATCTAAAAGATTTTCTAAATCTGAAGCTTTTCCCATTCCATACCCTCCAATAAATTTGATTACAAATATTATACAATAAAAATTTGAATATTTAAATTATATAATAGAAAAAATGTGTAAATTGTTGTAGAATATATGTAAGATATAGCATCAAGGGGGAATATTTTTGAACATAAAGAGGTATTTTGTATTTATTATATTAATATTACTATTAATCTATCCAGTTAACAAGGCAATAAAATATAAAAGGAGTGTAGATTCAATTTATAAAGATGGAAATATAAAATATATATCCAAGGTTGATGAAAAGTATTTTTACATATACGAAGATAAAAAATTTAAAAGGATATTTATAAAGGGAGTAAATATAGGTGCATCAAAACCAGGTTTCTTTCCAGGAGAATTTGGCATAACAAAGGAAGACTATCTAAGATGGTTTAAATATATTCAGGATATGAATGCAAATACAATAAGGGTTTATACAAGACTTATGCCAGAGTTTTATGAAGCTTTATATGAATATAATAAAAAGGCAGAAAAACCTATTTACCTTTTTCAAGGTGTCTGGATTAATGAAGAGGATATATTAAAATACAAAGATGCCCATAATCCAAAGATAAAAGAGGCTGCAATAGAGGAAACAAAAAAGTTAATAGATATAATACACGGTAATATAAGCATAGAAAAGGAAAAGGGACACGCCTATGGGAATTATACAAAGGATGTCTCCAAGTATGTAATAGGCTGGATACTTGGAATAGAATGGGATCCTGAGTTTGTTGTTGAAACAAACAATAAAAATAAAGATAAGCTAAGTTATGATGGCAAATACCTATATACCCAAAATGCATCACCCTTTGAGGTTTTTCTATGTGAGTTTGCAGATGAAGCGATTAAATATGAAACTGAAAAGTATGGGATGCAAAGACCTGTTGCATTATCAAACTGGGTTACAACGGATATGCTTGAGCATCCAAACGAACCCTTAGAGAAGGAGGATATGGTAACAGTAAACCCAGAGCATATTAAAAGTAAAAATACCTTCAAACCAGGGCTGTTTGCATCATATCATATATACCCATACTATCCTGATTTTATGAGCTATGATAAAAGATATTCAACATATATAGATGAAAGGGGTAAAATAAATCCATATAGAGCATATCTGAAGGATTTAAGAAAGGAACATACAATGCCTGTTTTAGTTGCAGAATTTGGAATACCATCCTCAAGGGGAATGGCCCATATAAATATCCATACAGGATATAATCAAGGTTTTGTTGAGGAGAAGAAACAGGGTGAGTATCTTGTTAGTATGCTTGAGGATATATACAAAGAAGGTTATGCAGGAGGTCTTGTATTTACTTGGCAGGATGAGTGGTTCAAAAGAACTTGGAATACAATGGATTTAGATTTGCCAGACAGAAGGCCCTATTGGAAGAATGTACAAACAAATGAGCAGATGTTTGGACTTTTAACCTTTGAACCAGGAGAGGGAAAAAGTGTATGTTATGTTGATGGAGAAGATTCGGAGTGGGAAGTAGCTCCATTAATACAGCAAAATAACATAAGTTTAAGTGTAAATTCCGATGAAGGATATGTGTATTTTAAGATTAATGTAAAAGATTTTGATTTAGAAAAGGATACATTATATATACCCATAGATATAAAAGAAAACCAAGGCAATACTAAATTTTCAGATGAAGGATTAAATTTTGAAAGGCCCGTGGATTTTGTTATTAAAATAAGAGGAAAAGAAGATTCAAGAATTATGGTAGATGCCTACTATGACCATTTTTATTTTGAATATAGTAAAAGATTAAAAATGGAAAAGGAAAACTCAAATTTTGAAGTAAAGGATAGTGGAACTTTTAACAATATATATCTTTGTCTAAATAGGCCTCTTGTTCTTCCAGAAGACAAGAGGGAGCTTCCATTACAGAAGTTCGAAACAGGAAAGCTTATTTTTGGAGTGGCAAACCCCAATAAGGTGGAGTTTAATTCCCTTGCTGATTACTTCATAAAGGGAGATGTAATAGAGATTAGAATACCTTGGCAATTATTAAATGTTATGGATCCATCAACTAAAATGGTAATGGATGATTTATATCTAAACAAAGGAATAAAACCTATAAAAACAGAAGGATTTTATGTAGGTATTATTTTAAGAAAAAATGATGAAGACATATATACACCAATGAAACAATATACTTGGCAGACTTGGGATATGCCAAAGTATCACGAAAGACTAAAAAAGTCCTACTTTATATTAAAGGAGGCCTTTAAAACTATAGGAGGTGAGTGATATGGCACATATCGATTTAATAATACAGGACATACTAAATACAATAAATGACCTGCTTGAAGTTAAAAATAAAGATACTTCCTATTTTAATGTAGTTAAAGTAGTTCTAAGGAAGTTATATACTATTTCAACTGAAAATAATATTGAAGATATTGTCTTTGAACTTGAAGGAATTGAAAAGATGTTACAAGAAGATAAAAATGAAGATAGAGAAAAATATATTGAAAAATTAGTAAAGATTAAGCAGATAATAGAACAAAAAATTGCAGAAAAAAGCAGGATATTAATTTTCCCAGATAGTGATGATGCATTAAATGAGCTTATAGTAAAGTTAAAGGACAACAATGTTGAAGTAATCATTTCAAGAGGAGATGCAGTAGATGCAATCTTTGCGTATAATCCTAATGCTGTTATAATCCAAAACAACAAAAATATAAATGCAGTAACTATATTAAAAAGCATAAGGGAAGAAAAGATTTTAGAACAGATACCTATCATTGTAATATCAGATGAGGATTATAATACTAAGCTTGAATGTTTAAAGTTAGGTGTTATTGATTACATTAATTACAACTTTAATGTAGAGGAAGTTTATTTAAAGCTTTTAAACATAGTAAATATGAGTTCAAAATGCCTAAAGAATACAGTTTATGACATTGCAACAGGCTTATACACAAGAAAACAGGGGGAAATCCTTGCATCTTCACTTTTGATTAAGGCCCAGAGGGAAGAAAAGGACGGAACACTTCTTTTAATAGACTTTGACTTTATGGGAGAGATAAATAAAAAATTAGGTTTATCCTTTGGTAATAGAATTATAAATAAAGTTGTATCTGAGTTCAAAAAATATACAACAAAGGTAGATATATCCTACAGAATGTCGGGAGATGAATTTGCCTTCATATTCTACGATAGAGACATAAAGTGGGTTAAAAATGTTGCAGAACAGGTTTTGAGCTTTGCAAAGCAGTATGGGGAGGAAATTCAGCAAAATGTTAGCTTTTCAGCAGGAATCTCCTCAATAACAAAGGATAATCCAGAGTATAAGGATATTTTAGTAAGGGCAAGGGGAGCACTTGCAGTTGCTAAAATGGAAGGTAGAGGAAGGGTTGTTGTTGATGTAGATTCTGCTAAACAAAATAATATGATAAACATTCTATTTGTTGATGATGATAGGATAATTTTATCTATTCTAAAATCCAGATACAAAAATAAAGGCTATAATGTATTTACAGCATCGGATGGACTTGAAGCATTAGAAATACTAAAAGAAAATGATATAGATTTGGTAGTTACTGATTACTATTTAAAGCTTATGAATGGAGATGAATTGATAAAAAAAATAAGAGAAAATAATAGGGATATTCCAATAATTGTTTTATCATCCCAAAAGAATGAAGATTATATAAAAAGAACGCTTGATTTGGGTGCAGATGATTATGTTGTTAAACCATTTTCACCTGTTGAGCTTGATAGCCGAATTAAAAAGTTATTAGATTAGTGGTGATTTGTATGGAACTTATTGTTTTATATTCTATCCTTATTTTTTCAGTTATTATAATTCTTCTTTATGCCTATCTTATTACAGAAAAACTATATGAGGATTATATAAACAGAAAAAAAAGAAGGGTTTATAAGGATGTTTCAGGGTATCTTGATGATATAGCCTCAAGACTTGATGAGTATGAGGTTACCAATGTACAGCTTAAGGTTTTAAAAGGATTTATAAAGGATAGAATAAAGAGGGAAATAATAGAAGAGAGATTTTTATTGTATTTTGAAAACCTAAGGGGAAGTATTTCAAATAATCTAACAAAGCTTGCAGAGGATATAGGGCTTGTGGATTATGAATTAGAAAAGCTAAAGAGTAAAGATATGCATAAGGTTGCCCTTGCCTGCAAAAACTTAGGTGAAATAAGAAGTAAAAAGGCATTAGGTAGCCTATTAGATTTAATAGACATTGAAGTAGTGGAGGTTAAATATAATGTTTTGATGGCCCTTGCAAAAATAGGTGATGAGGAGGCCTTCATTGAAGCTTTTAAAAGGCTGTCAAAAACAATTCCCTTAAGTGAGAGAAGCTTAGTTGAGATAGCAGATAGCTTCGAGGGAGATAAAATATACGTATATAGAAATCTTATGTATTTAGAAGATGAGTTTATATCATCAATATTCATAAAATCAGCTGGAAACTATAAAAATACAATTTTAGCAGACGAAATAGCCATCTTTTTAGCCGATGAAAATAAGGAAAAAAAGATTGCGGCATTAAAGGCCTTAGGAAATATGGGGGATAATAGATACGTAATTCAGATAATAGAGCTTTTAAATGATGAATCTTGGGAAGTTAGAGCAATTGCAGCAAAGGTTTTAGGACAACTTCAGGATAATAGAGCACTCATACCTCTTGTTAAGGCATTGTCTGATAAAGAATGGTATGTTAGATATAATGCAGCAAACTCCCTTATTTCAATTGAGGGCGGAATTGAACTTGTATATGACGTTTTAGATGGAGAAGATAGATTTGCAAAGGATATAGTTGTTTCAGTTCTTGAGACAAGCTATGGATGGGATAAGGTACTTGAATATGATATGTACAGTAGCAGAACACCCAAGCTAAGTGAAGCTATTAAAAAATATATAGAAGAAAAAGATAGGTGAGATTTATGAATACACCACTATTAAAATCGATAGTAATTAACTTCAATTACTTTATTATCTATTATGTATTAGTAATAAATTTCATATATTTTATACAGCTTATTCTTGCAGCCTTTAATTTAAGCGACTATGTAAGAAAGATAAGGTATTCAGACTATAAAAAATATATAACTTCAGATAATATGATACCAATTTCTATTTTAGTTCCTGCCTATAACGAGGAGGAAACTATAGTTGAAAACATAAAGTCTCTTATTTCATTAAACTATCCTAAGTTTGAGGTAATAGTTATAAATGATGGCTCAAAGGATAATACATTAAACAAGGTTATACAAGAATTTGATTTAAAAGAGGTAAATCAACCGGTAAGGTATAGGCTTAAAACCAGTAAAATAAAGGGCATTTATAAAAATATAGACATGCCAAACCTTATATTAGTAGACAAAGAAAATGGTGGAAAGGCCGATGCATTAAATGCAGGTATAAATATATCAAACTATCCTATAATAACATCAATAGATGCAGACTCAATACTTGAGAGCGACTCATTAGTTAGAGTAGTTATGCCATTTATAGAGGATAAAAAGACAGTTGCTGTAGGTGGGATTGTTAGAATAGCAAATGGTTCGATTATTACAAGAGGAAGAGTGGTTGAGATAGGACTTCCAAAGAGCAGTGTTGCTATGTTTCAAATAGTAGAATATCTAAGGGCCTTTTTAACAGGAAGAGTAGGATGGGATGCCTTAAATTCTTTGCTTATAGTATCTGGTGCCTTCGGAGCCTTTAAAAAGGAGGCTGCAATAGAAGTTGGCGGATATGCAAAGAATACAATTGGTGAGGATATGGAGCTTATAGTTAAGATGCACGAATATTTCCTGAGAAATAAAATCCCCTATAGGATAAAGTTTGTACCAGATCCTGTTTGCTGGACTCAAGCTCCAGAAACATTAAAGGATTTAAGGTCCCAGAGAAGAAGATGGCAAATAGGGCTTATGGACAGCCTTTTTAAACATAAAAGGATGTTTTTTAATCCAAGATACAAACAAATTGGGCTTATAGCAGTTCCTTATTTTTGGCTATTTGAAATGATAGGGCCAATAATCGAGATAATAGGATATGTTATGATACCTCTTGCCTATATATTTGGGCTTTTAAATTTAAAGTATTTTCTTCTATTTTTTGCAGCATCCATTTTATATGGAATACTTCTTTCACTTGGTGCAATACTTCTTGAGGAATATACCTTCAACAAATATCCAACCTTAAAACAGCTGATTAAACTTAGCCTATATGGTATTCTTGAAAACTTCGGTTACAGGCAACTTACAACCTTCTACAGAATTGAAGGTATAATAAAATTTAGGAAGATGAAGCACAGTTGGGGTAAGATAAAAAGGAGGAGCTTCCAGAAACAAGGATAAGGTTACAGAATATCTTAGGAAGCCTCAAGATTGTTGACAAACGTACTTGTTAGCTAATTTTTGAAAAAAGCCCCATGAAAGGATTTCAGAAGGCTCTTTCATGAGCTTTAGCAATTCTTAGCTTTCGACTTTGAAAAAGTCCGTAATTCGGCACAGGACGTGCCGAGCCGAGCGGCCATCAGGACGATGGCATCGCGAGGGTAGGACTTTTTCAAACAAAGAAAAGCTTAGAATTGCTTGGCGAAATGAA
>NZ_AXAA01000033.1:0-20697 GCF_000472625.1 Caloramator sp. ALD01 | reverse complement strand
GTATCATTTTTTCGGAGCTCTTGGTGGCACTTTAAAGCCTTTACCCCTTACTTCTGCTGCATCTAAGATTGTTATAAAGGCTCTGTTGTCTATTTCAAGTATTTTTGCCTTTACCTTTTCAAGCTGATTTAAGGTTACTATGCAGTATATAACCTTTTTTTCATTGTTTGTATATGCACCCTCTCCATAAAGATATGTTATACCTCTGTGGATATCGTTTATTATATAATCTGAAACCTCTTTTACTCTGTCTGTTACTATCAAAAGCATTTTTTCATTGTTTATTCCCTTTAATGTTTTATCAAGTATCTTTGATGAAACATACATAGATATTAAAGTGTAGAGAGCAGTTTGAATTGAGCTTAATAAACTTCCAAGCATAACCACAAATATATTTATTCCAAAGGAAAGAGTTGATATATTTATACCTAATCTTTTCTTTGTGGCAACAGCAATTATATCTGTGCCTCCCATTGAACCTTTGTTTTTAAGTGCAATTCCTACACCAAGTCCATTTAATACCCCTCCATAAATACAGGATAACAAAATATCATTAATGTGTATATATTCTCTTATTCCTTTTGTTAGAGTTAAGAATAAAGATAAAAATGCCACTCCTATAATACTTAATACTGCAAACTCCTTGTCTACTTCCTTTTTGCCATAAAGAAAAATTGGAATATTAAGAAGAAGTACAAAAACTCCAGACGGAACCTTTGTTATATATTGTAGTAATATTGCTATACCTGATACTCCACCACTTAAAAGTTTGTGGGGAATAATAAAGGCATTAATTCCTACCGCTGATATTAAACATCCTAATGCTATAAAAAAAATTCTTTTTAATGTAGTTTTTAAATCCATCTTTCCATCTCCCAAACCTTTTTTTAAATATTCTATGCAATAGATTATAACATTTAGTTCTTTTGAGGTGTACAAATTTAAAAATATTTTATAAATAATTAAATAATGCTTGTGTTATATTAAATAGTGTGTTATAGTTAATGTATATTCAAAAGTCAATATAATTTCCTCTAAGGAAAGTATCTTGAACTCTTTGAATAAAAAATATATTTTCCTTAGGAGGAATAGGTAATGGATAAGAATTTAGTATGTAAAGATTGTGGAAAGAATTTTATTTTCACAGAAGGAGAACAAAATTTCTACAAAGAAAAGGGATTTGAAAACGAACCACAAAGATGCCCAGATTGTAGAAGAGCAAGAAAGTCTGAAAGAATGAATAATAATAGAAGATTTTCAAGATAAATAAATGGAGAGCATATGCTCTCCATTTTTACAATGTCTCTGGATCTTTTTTGAAGTAAACTCTCCTATCTTCCTTTGCATTATCTTTTATATTTTCCCTTACTTCCTCAATTATCTTATCCATTTGTTCAAACATTTTTTGATCCACAATGTAATAGAAAAATAAATCTTCTAAATTTCTTGCTGTATCTAAAATCTTTTTGTTTAACTCTAAAAACTTTTCAAATTTACCACTACTAATAACATTTTTAAATTGTTCAAGGTCTATTTCAATCATATTTACAACGTCCTTAATATCATCAAAAACACCAGCAATCATTGGATATGGCTTTACCCTTTGCAGAAAATACTTGTTCTTTGCATTTATATTGTATGCATAGCTTATCTCATATCCTTCTACATCAAATTTTACAAAACATTGTTTACCTAAAAAACAAGTAACCTTTCCTCCCATTTGTTTTAATATCATTTCGTGCATTGTTTCTTTTACATTAATCTCCTTCATACCCTAACCCCCATTCTATTGTAACTTAAATAAGACAAGATATATTGTAGATATAACTATTGATAATAACATCATAGGAAAACCTATCTTTAAGAAATCCTTAAAAGTAATTTTATATCCTTCCTTCTCCATTATACCAGCAGTCACTACATTTGCGGAAGCCCCAATTAGTGTTCCATTTCCTCCTAAGCAAGCACCAAGTGATAATGCCCACCAAAGAGGCATTATATTCATACCAGACATTGCTCCCATTCCCTTTATAAGAGGTATCATAGTTGCAACAAAAGGAATATTATCCAAGAAGGCTGATAAAATAGCTGATGCCCATAGTATAATTAGTCCGGTTAATAATAAATTACCTTTCGTTAAACCTACTATTGCTTTAGCCATAATTGAAATAACACCAACTTCTTCTAAAGTTCCTACTATTGTAAATAAAGCTATAAAGAAGAATATAGTTGGCCACTCTATTTCAACTAAGATTTCATCAAGTTCGACACCACTAATTAATAGCAGTAATGTTGCACCAGCTAAAGCAACAATTGAAGATTCATATCCTAATTGTTCGTGCATAAAAAATCCTAAAATAACTAATCCAAGCACAAATAAGCTCTTAATCAATAATAATTTATCTGTTATGGCACTAAACTCATCTAATTTCATAATTTCAATTTTTAAATTTTGTTCCACCTTTAATTCATTTTTATAAATAAACCTCATAGTATAAACAGTTGCAATTAATATAACTAATATCACAGGAGCTAAATTAACTATAAAATCTAAAAAGCCAATTCCTGCTTCAGAACCTATCATAATATTTGGTGGGTCACCTATTAAAGTTGCTGTACCACCAATATTTGATGATAATACTTCAACCATTATGAATGGAATTGGATTTATTTTTAAAAGCCTTGATATTACAAGAGTTACAGGTATCATTAATAATATTGTCGTAACATTATCTAAAAATGCAGATAATACTGCAGTCATAATGCCAAACACAATTATTATCTTCATCGGATCGCCCTTTGAAAGTTTTGCCATTTTTATAGCAAGATATTCAAATAACCCTGTCCTTTTAATAATAGATACAATAATCATCATCCCAACCAATACCCCAACGGTTGTATAATCAATAAATTCAACTGCATTTTCCTGTGTAATTATTTTAATTACAAGCAATATCATTGCACCTAACATCGCAGCAACTGTCCTATTTATTTTTTCACTAACTATTAGAGCAAATGTTGCTACAAATACTATTAAAGAAATAATTTGGACTAAATTCATTTTTTCATCTCCTTTTCCTTTGTTATATATTTAACTTCACCTCAAAAGTAAATAAGACCTTGAAAAGCTCAAGGTCATTTCTTCATTAATATATTTTACTTCGGAAATACCTTAAGTTCAACATAAATTACAAAAATATAACTAACTTCAATATTCTTGCCCAAATATCGCCACATATTGCCTATCAACTTTAAATGCTTTTCCATCCCACTTCAACACTGTCTCAATAAAGCCCAATCCATCTGCCCCATACCTTCCTGATACCCCTTGAGCTGCGTAAAGCTCTAAAATACCATCTCTTTCAAAATCAATAGGGTAAAGTCCTCCAAGTGGTCTTACAAAACCCTCAATCGGCTCCTTTAACTTACCATTCTTATCGTATATTTCAGATAAATATTCTCTCCCCTTATACTGTATATCTAATGTGTACTTATAACCTAAAGTTTTGCTAATAACATCTACCCTATAATTATCCCTGTACATTACACTGTACTCGTATTCATCATTAAACCTATCTGAATCAAACATCTTCTTTAAATCACTATTTAAAAATGAATAAACATAGCTGTATATTGTTCCTCCACTTCCCCCTGTATCTATTGTAATCAATATCTCTTCTACCTTATCCTTAGTAAAATTGCCAAGAAAAAGAGTTGGGTTGTACCCTGCATCGTTTTCTAACCTAACCCTTGTAAACCTCTGAGTTTTTCCGCATTGGATAATTAAAGTAATGTTGTCTACAAAGGGACTTTCATCTCCATAGGGTTTATTGCCCATTAAAAATACATTGTCCTTTATACCATCTCCATTGACATCTCCCTTTTTAAAATCTATTATCTGTGCATTAAATACCTTTTTATCATCATCCCTTGTAAAGACTCTAAATTGATTTTTGTATCTTTCAAATTCTTCAATAGATACAAAAGGACATATAAAATTTTTCATACCTCTACCTCAAAAAACTACTTCAGTTTTATAATATGAAAAAATAAACCTACTGTTGAATGTTGTTTTTTTAAATTCATTTCCTTAAATTTACTTAACATAAATTTAATAAAAAATATAGTTTATTTAAAATTTTTATGCTAAAATATCGTTTGCACACTATTTAAGGAGGGAACGTATTTGAAGAAATTAAATTTCAAAAGTTTAAAGCAAAAACTACTACTTACATCTACAGCACTTATTGTAACAATATCTATTGGTGTTTCATTGGTTTCAATGTTTGTATCAAAAAATTCACTAATTAAAACAGTAAATATGACTCTTCCTGAGGTTGCACAGCAGGCTGCTGAATCTGTGGAAAATGCAATTAAAGCAAACCTAATATCACTTGAAACAATTGCAAGTGATAAAACATTTACTGACGAAACAATACCACTAAATGAAAAACTAAATATACTTGCAAAGGCTAAGGTTCAATACAATTACATTGGTGTGAGCTATGTCGACGCAAAGGGAAACTTAACCGATACAGATGGTAATTCCTTCAGCATTGCTGGACAAGAAAGTTTTGAAAAGGCAATGAAGGGAATAAGCAACATATCAGACCCTATAATTAGTAAAGTTGATGGAAGTATACTTGTTTTATATACTGTTCCTGTAAAAAATGATAAGGGACAAGTTATAGGCTGTATTAGTGCCGCAAGAGATGGAAATGAGATAAGTAATTATTCAAATGATATAAAGTTTGGAAAGTCCGGACAAGCATTTATTATTGATAGAACAGGTAATATAATTGCTCACAACAATAGACAACTTGTACTTGATAAATTTAATGCCATTGAAAAAGCAAAACAAGATAAGAGCCTTAAAGAACTTGCAGATATATTTAAAAAGATGATAGCTGGAGAAAAAGGGGCTGGAGAGTATATATATCAAGGTGTTCGTAAATATGTAGGATACGCCCCAATAAAATCAACAAATTGGTCTGTTGGTATTATGATTGAAAAGAAGGAAATATTAAAGGAACTTACAACACTTCAAGTAGGAATAGCATTAACAACAGTTGCATTTATAATACTTGGTTCTTTCCTTGTTATGCTTCTTGCAAAATCAATT
Organism: Caloramator sp. ALD01; assembly: GCF_000472625.1. Taxonomy (NCBI): domain Bacteria; kingdom Bacillati; phylum Bacillota; class Clostridia; order Eubacteriales; family Clostridiaceae; genus Caloramator; species Caloramator sp. ALD01. Next base: position 15,575 of record NZ_AXAA01000033.1, on the reverse strand, counting down.
ACTAAACCAATAGAAACTGCTGTTGAAAAGCTTGAGGTAATTTCACAAGGAAACTTAACTGAAGAAACTCCAAGCGTTCTTTTAGAAAGAGCTGATGAAATAGGTAAAATAGCAAAATCAATTGAACATATGAGAAATACACTTCTTAACATTGTTAAGGATATTAAGATGAGTGCAGACAGCATAGGTAAGCAAACTGATTATTTATCATCTATATCTGAAGAACTACACGCCTCAAGCCAAAATATTGAATCTGCAACAAATGATGTTGCACAGGGTACAATAAACCAAGCTCAAGATTTATCAGATATTACTAATATAATCTTTGAGTTTAGTACTCAACTTGAAGGAATTGTAGAATTAATAAAGGATGTATATGTTAGCACAAACAATGTAAAACAAATGGCAGATAGTAGTAACAGCGATATGGAATATGCTATTCAATCTATTGAAAGCGTAAATGAATCCTTTAATAAACTAACTGAAAAGATACAGGAAGTTGGGGCTAATGTTTCAAAGATAAATGAAATTACAACTTTAATAAACAACATAGCTGAACAGACTAACCTACTTGCCTTAAATGCTGCTATCGAAGCTGCTCGTGCTGGAGAGGCAGGTCGTGGTTTCTCTGTTGTTGCAGATGAAATAAGAAAGCTTGCTGAACAGAGTAAAAACTCCTCTTCAAATATTGCAAGCCTTGTTTATGATGTATATAATGAAACAAATGCTATGGTTAATACAACCGATGTAATGAAGAAAGAACTTGAAAATCAAATGGATAAGATATATACTGCACTACAGTCATTTAAATCAATTACAACTTCTGTTGATGAAATAGCACCTAAGATAGTTACAACAACTAATTCAATCGAGGAATTAAACAAGAGTAAGGACAGTATAATAAATAAGATTGAATCTGCCTCAGCTGTCGCTGAAGAAGTTTCAGCATCTTCTGAAGAAATTGCAGCTTCAACTCAAGAAATGAGCAGATCCTCAGAGACACTTGCAGAATCTGTTCAACTTCTAAACAATATGAGCCAAAATATGAATGAACTTGTAGGGAAGTTTAGGGTATGATAAAACCTCAGTATTTGGTGGAATACCAAGTACTGAGGTTTTTTGTGTTATTATAAATTACTAAGTCTCAATATAAAAGTAGATTTTTTATATGAGTATTGAACTAACATATTGTCCCCTCAGAATTCTTTTTATCATCTTTATTATTTATGGCAGCCTTTATAGCTAACATTAATGCCTTAGAAATCATATCTAAATTCATATAAGGTGTGTTAGCTCTTGTTATAACCTGTTCTGGCAAAAATGGAACGTGTATAAATCCTCCTCTTATATGAGGATATTTTTTATTTATTATATACATTAGACCATACATTATGTGGTTACACACATAGGTTCCAGCTGTATTTGAAATAGATGCAGGTATATTGGCTCTCCTTATTTCTTCAACCATTGCTTTTATAGGAAGATTTGAAAAATAAGCATTTTCTCCGTCCTCAAATATTTTTTCATCAATAGGTTTATTCCCCTCATTATCTGGTATCCTTGCATCATCTACATTTATAGCAACTCTTTCGATACTTATATCATATCTTCCTCCTGCCTGCCCAACACATATCACTATATCTGGTTGATGTAGTTCAATAAGTTTTTCCAGTTCAATAATTGATTTTTTAAAAACTACAGGAATAGCTGCTTTTATTACTTCAGCACCATCAATGTTATCTTCTAACATCTTAACTGCTTCATAAGATGGGTTAATGACATCTCCTCCAAAAGGTTCAAATCCTGTAATAAGAACTTTCATATAATCACCTCATATCGAAATTAATATTAAAATGCCCATACATACATTAATATAATATGAATTATTAGCATAGTAATTGCAACCGGTACTTGATATTTAATAACACCATACTTTTTATCTTTAATCTCGAGAATTGCTGTTGGCACAATATTGAAGTTTGCTGCCATTGGTGTCATTAATGTTCCACAATATCCCGCTGTAAGTCCTAACATTGAAGCAATAACTGGATTTGCACCTTGAGCAATTACGAAAGGTACACCTATACCAGCAGTTATAACTGCAAAAGCTGCAAAAGCATTTCCCATTATCATTGTAAATAAAGCCATTCCTACACAATATGCTATAACTCCAACTAAAATATTTCCTTGTGGTACAAATCCTTTAATACCATCTGCAATTACAGTTCCAACTCCAGCTGCTGTAAACACTGATCCAAGAGCTGCTAATATTTGTGGTAACATACTAACTGGTCCAACAAGTTCTAATAATCTTCTTGAATCCTCTGCCACTTCTTTAGTGCTGCCTTTTGTTACAACCATAGCCATTATGAGTGCTACTAATGCCGCAATACCTAATGCAACTAATGAGCCTAATTGTTTTGTCCAATATTGAGCAACTATAAATGCTATTATTGCTAAAGCTAAGGCAGGTATAAAAATCTTGTTTCCAATTTTATTTGCCATTTCAGCCTTAAATTCTTTACTTGATTCATTAAATTTATTATACTTAACTAATTTTAGAGCTGATAAAACAGCAAGTAAAACTATCAAATATCCTATCACTGTATCGTCAATTTTAATATTTTTATTTCCCCACAACATTCCTATTCTGCTAAATGAAAATATTACTCCTAAAATACCCCAAAATAATGCTGTCGGAATTCTTGATGGATGGCTTTTATCCTTTAGTGTTACATAAACTGAATAAAATGCTATGATACCACAAAATACATATAGTAATTCAGTTAAAGTATCTTTTAACATATTTATCCCCCCAATTTATACATTTTTAGTTATATCATTTTTTATTCTCATTTTTGAACTATATTTCATATCGAACTTCTTATCATAATATAAAAATTGTAAAGTACCAACTACCATTATTATTAATGCAATAGGTAATGCTGCCTTTGCTGCATCAATTGCTTCTATCTTGTAACCTAATTCCTTCATAACTCCAACTACTAAGAGTACGCCACCAGATGCAACAAAAAAGTTTTGTCCAAAGAAATTACCATAGTTTTCAACAGCTCCTGCAAGACCTTTTATTGTTTCTTTATCTTCGTCCTGCATTTCACCATAACGACTTTCACCTGCACCCTGTGCCATTGGAAGTATTAAAGGTCTAATGAATTGAACGTGTCCACCTATTCTTAATCCAAACATAGCTGATAATGTTCTAATTATTAAGTAAAGTGATGTTAATCTTCCTACTGTAGCTGACTTTATCTTGCTTATCAAATATGCTGCTCTCTCCCTCAATCCATATCGCTCTAATAAACCTATTACAGGTAGAGTAATTATAAATATTGACATATAACGATTTGTAACAAAGGCACTACCTAAAGTCTTCATAATTTCATTAAATGACATTCCTGCAACAAGTCCAGTTATAATTCCTGCAAAGACAACTACAGCAATAGTGTCTAATTTTAGAATAAAACCAATGATGATAATTAAAATACCGATAAGTTTAATCATAAACAAACCCCCTTATAATTTTTTTATTATTTTGAAAATAGCATAAATAAAAAATAAATTCTGTAGCAACGGCTACAAAATTTATTTTTGTATATAAGAAAAAAATATTAAATATTACACCTTACATTTTATATATAATAGTTATATATTAATAACTCATCCAATTCCGTTTAGATTTATTTAAACTTTAGTATTTTTAATGGATTTCAGGTTAATAACTAAAAAGCCTCCCCCCATTCTCCTTAAGCCACATCTTTTTCTTTTCAAAATCAGGCATAATTTCTTTAACCAAGTCCCAAAACTTTTTAGAATGGTTGTGATGCTTAAGGTGACAAAGTTCGTGTACTACAACATAATCAAGCACATCAAGTGGAACCAGTATAAGCCTCCAATTAAGGTTTATATTACCCTTGCTCGAACAGCTTCCCCATATTGTTTTTTGCTCTTTTATCACTACTCTATTAGGAACAAGGTTATATTTTTGACTAAAAAACTCAACCCTTTGTTTAAGCACTACTTTAGACTCTTCCTTTAACCATTTTATAATCTCTTTTTTTAACATTTCTTCTGTGAAAAAACTCTCTTTTGCCTTTGGTAATTTAATATATAGTTTATCCTCTTCCTTATAAATCTTTAACTTATCCACATTATCCTCAGAAATACATAGGATAAGTTTTGTTCCAAGATATTCTATTCTACTTCCATTTTTATATTCTATACTTCCTGTATCTTTTTTTATCCTTTCTATTTCCTTCAGTTTTTGTACAATCCATTCTGCTTTACCTTCAACAAGATTTAAAATATACCTATCATCTACATATATAGGAGAGGTTACAACTACCTCCCCCTCTCTTGTTATTTTAATTGTTATTGTCTTTTTCTTCTTTTTTATTATCTTATATTCAAATACTTCTCCATTGTATATAAACTGTGGCATCTTTAATTCCTTTCTATATGTATTTTTCATAATTTATATATTCTACATTTTATCATCTTTCCCTTTTTAAATATTCATCCTAATATTAATTGCAATTAGTATATCTATTTCATTTACTCATATAACAAGCATTTTTCACATCTCAAGATGTTTTACCTTATTTTGCTCATTTTTCTATAAGATACTTATTTTAAAAGGCTGTTACACATTGCATTTATCTTATTCTAATCCCTTTTGTTACTTCAACATCAAATAATAATATTTACTTATATACATAAACATAAAAACAGCCTTTTGTAAGGCTGTTTTTCACCACTCTATCTCATCCTCATCAAAATCTTCATCCTCTAAAATATAATCTGACACATCATATCCAAGTTCTTCTGCAATCTCTAAAAGTTCTTCTTCATCTGCACTATCAACACTTCCTATAAGTGGCCATATTCCAGATGGTCCAACATAGTCTAACAAATCTCTTTTTAATTTCCTATAGTTTACCCTTTTAATGATAATCATCCCCCATCATATTAAAATGGAATTTCTTTATCTTCATTATTAAATATATTTATGTAAAGCTCAGTTAATTCTTCATCTGTCATATCCTTTAATTTGTTGATATAAATATCTTTAAATCCTGCTGCTTCATAATACTCTTCAAGTTCTAAAAGCATTTTTTCTCTATCCATATTAATCCCTCCCTATATTTATATATAAATTATACTTATTTTTTATTACCTTGAAAAATTTATTTTTATATACTTTTTTATACATTTATTGTATAATTTGCATAGATATATATGAAAGGAGTGATTTTGTTGTCTCAAAAAATTAATATAATTATGTTAATTTGTTCTTTTATATGTACCATTCTATTTATGATAACTAAAAAGATATTTTTAAGTATTATTTGGGGTATTAATTTTATTCTCTTTTTATTCAACTTTATTAAGACTTACACTAAAAGCAAATCTAATTTAACCGAAGAAGAACTAAACAACCTAAATACTAAAATTAAGGAATTAATTTTAGCAAATAGAGAAAGTAAAGCAATATATTTATATATGAAAACTACTGGAGCAGATTTAAAAGATGCAAAAGAATATATTGATTCATTAACAGATAATTTTTAAGTTGAGAGGAAAAGGTGAAAAAGTTCATTACAATCATAAAAATAATATTTTCAATAATTTGTTTATTAGGTGCAATATTGCTTTTTTTAAAAGATATTTTTATTCCTGCACTTATTCCATTATATCTATCAATTGCTATACTCTGTTTAATACTAACAAAACTTGAAAATTAAAAAATTCATAAAAACATTTGGATTACTACTTTTATATTAGGAATTACTACTATTATTTTAAATTTTGTTGTTGGGATAGAACAAAATTATAATTATAATAAAAAGGTAGATTTTGTCTTTAGCACAAATATAATTATTTTTTCATATTCTAATTATATAAGTATAATTAGAGGGATGATACTTTGAAAAATGATATCGATAATAAAACACGTGCACAAATTCCTGAAAGATGTCGTATAGGTTTTCAAAGATATACTGTTGTTAAAGGGGATACACTTGAGAAAATTGCAAAACGTTTTAATGTAACTGTTGGTTTTTTAATAGTAGAAAATCCCCATATAAAAGATCCGAATAAATTATCCCCAGGAGATGTGCTGTGTGTACCTATACAGCCTCCACCTGGTGTTGGGAGAGTACCAGAGAGCTGTCCTATAGGATATGAAAAATATACTATAAAATCAGGGGATTCCTTTTCAAAGATAGCTCAAAATATAGGGGTTCCAATAGATCTTCTTATTTGGAATAACCCTCATATTCCAGATCCAAATATAATTTTCCCTGGAGATGTTCTATGTGTACCCGTACCACTTAAACTGCCATCTTGTAATTTATTAAAACCTATAAATCCTTCTATGCAAAATACATTTGGCTCAGCTATGGTTCAAAAACAACAAAATGGACAGCACCTTCTTGTAATTACAGGAGTAAATCTTCCAAATCCTTCTCTATTAGGGAACTATGATGGTTATGATGGATTCGTTGGGATTGCAGGCATTGGAGGATATGGTTTCCCACTTACCCTTGTTTCGGATGAAATAGGTTTATGGACAGGAAGCATAATTATTTTTCCTCTTTTAACCTCTGGAGATCAAGTTTACATCATTCCAAGCAATTCTGAAGTTTCTGTGCCAAGCAAACCTATATTAGAAGGTATGTTAAAATAAAAAGAGAACAAAAGGTGCTTATATACTTTTGTTCTCTAAGAATTAAAGTGTTTCATAAATTATATCTATATGTTGTCATTTTGTTGTCAAAAGCTTGCTTTTTTACCTAACCACCAATAACAAAAGCCTTGAAGATATGCTCTTCAAGGCTTTTGTTGGTGCGCCCGGAGGGACTCGAACCCCCGACCAACTGGTTCGTAGCCAGCTACTCTATCCAACTGAGCTACGGACGCATATTCTTTTTTTGAAGGATAAAAGCCGCACCCTGTGCGGCTTTTATGGCGGAGAAGGAGGGATTTGAACCCTCGCGCCGGTTTCCCGACCTACGCCCTTAGCAGGGGCGCCTCTTCGGCCAACTTGAGTACTTCTCCATGTTGCCTACTTGATAGTTTTTATATGGCGGAGAGGGTGGGATTCGAACCCACGGTAGAGTCACCCCTACGCCGGTTTTCAAGACCGGTGCCTTAAACCAGCTCGACCACCTCTCCGTATCGGACATTTATTATTATATCAGCGACTTACTTTGTTGTCAACATCTTTTTAATTTTATTTTTTGTTTTTGTCTTAATTGCCCATCGACAATATTTATTATATAATCACCTTTCATTTTATGCAATGATAAATATATAGCATAAATGTATAGGAGTAGCCCTTTTAGTTGCTACTCCTATTTTTATAATTACTTTGTTATTCTTTCTATTCCACCCATATATGGTCTTAATACTTCTGGTATGATAACTGAACCATCTTCTTGTTGATAGTTTTCAAGTATTGCTGCAACAGTTCTTCCTACTGCAACACCTGAACCATTTAGTGTATGCACATATCTTGGCTTATCCTTTGCATCCTTCTTGAATCTTATATTTGCACGTCTTGCTTGGAAATCTTCAAAGTTTGAACAGCTTGATATTTCAACATATCTTCCGTAACTTGGCATCCAAACTTCTATATCATATTTCTTTGCTGCAGTAAATCCTAAGTCACCTGAACAAATTAGAACAACTCTATATGGTAATCCAAGAAGTTGTAATACTTCCTCTGCATCACGAGTTAGTTTTTCTAATTCTTCATATGAATTGTCTGGATCTGCAAATTTAACAAGCTCTACTTTATTAAATTGATGTTGTCTTATTAATCCTCTTGTGTCACGTCCTGCTGAACCAGCTTCTGAACGGAAACAAGCAGAGTATGCAACGTGCTTTATTGGTAATTTGCTTCCATCTAATATTTCATCCATATACATATTAGTTACAGGAACCTCTGCTGTTGGAATTAAGAAATAATCATCATTTGTTACCTTAAATGCATCCTCTTCAAACTTTGGAAGCTGTCCTGTTCCTGTCATACTCTTTCTGTTTACCATAAATGGAGGGAATATTTCTGTATATCCGTGTTTATCTATATGTGTATCTAAGAAGAAGTTTATTACTGCTCTTTCAAGTCTTGCACCAAGTCCCTTATAGAAGGTAAATCTTGCTCCTGTTACCTTCCCTGCTCTTTCAAAATCTAATATATCAAGCTCTGTTCCTATATCCCAATGAGCCTTTGCTTCAAAATCAAATTGTCTTACGTCTCCCCATCTTCTAATTTCAACGTTGTCTGCATCAGTTTCTCCCTTTGGAACATCCTTGTGTGGAACATTTGGAATTCTTAGAAGTAGATAGTTTATTTCTTCTTCTACCTTACTAAGTTCTGCGTCATATTCCTTGATTTTATCTGATAGTTCCTTCATTTCCTTTAATAGTTCATCTGCATTTTGGCCTGCCTTTTTAAGCTTTGCTATTTCTTGTGAATCTGTATTTCTCTTGTTCTTCAAAACTTCAACTTCAGATAGAATGCTTCTTCTTCTTTCATCAAGCTCAACAACCTTATCAATCATTTCAAGGTCAAATGCCTCACCCCTAATCTTCATTGCTTCTTTTATAGCCTCGTGTTCAGCTCTTATTCTTTTTAGGTCTAACATTTTAAATCCTCCTTTTCTATATTAATCTACTTAAATTTTTTACAAAAATAAAGACCCTTCATCCCTATAAAGGGACGAAAGGTCATACCTTCCGCGTTGCCACCCTAATTGGCTAAAAGCCCACCTTAAAACCTTTAACGGAGGTTACCGTTTTGCTCATCGCAAACCCTCAGGGATGGATTCAATAAGATAAAGTACTGACTCGCACCAACCGTCAGCTCTCTTAAACTTTAAACTTATTTACTATTTCCCGTCATCAGTTTATTTTAATATATATTATAACACCATTTCAAAAAATTACAACATCAATTTATTATTACCATAATAAAAGAAACATTTCAAGCTTGTGAAGTTTATTAAACCTGGGCATTAGTATTCTTCTTACCGCCATTATATTTACATTCCCCATATTTATACCATAGTTGTAACTTGCAAAGGCTATTTGAAAACCTGACTTTTTAACTATATGTTGAATAGATTTATTTAAATCTCCTCCTCCATATGGATAGCAAAAAGAAAGAGGCTTTACTCCTAAATTTTTTTCTATATCTTCAAAGCTCCATTTAATTTCCTTCTCTGCTGTATCTAAATACACCTTAGATAGATTAATATGATTCCTTGTGTGTCCTCCAAAGGCTATACCATTTAAATACATTTCCTTAACCATATCCCAAGTTAGATATTCATCCTCTCCTATTTTACCCGTTGCCAAAAATATTGTCGCAGTAAAACCGTATTTTTTTAGTATTGGATAGGCATTTTCGTAATTATCTCTCCATCCATCATCAAAAGTTATTAATATTGGTTTTTTAGGTAGTTTAATTTTTCTACCACTGTAATAATCAAGTAATTCCTTTTCTGTGATTGTTTGATATCCTCTCTTTTTTAAGTACTTCATCTGCTTTTCAAATTGTTTTACTGATACAGTTGGAACCTTTGCATCATAAACCTCATCATTAACCCTATGATAGGTTAAAACCGGTATTGGTTTTTTAGGATTTTTATAGGTAAACCCAGTTAAAAAGGTCATAAAAAACAAAAGTACAAAGGCGGTACAAAATACTTTACTCTTTTTTATTCTGATATTTAACTTATATCTTAATCCCCTAACCCCTACAAAAAGTAAATATACAAATATTATTAGTTTTAATATATCAAAACATACAAACCCCAAAGAAGACATTATAGCAAGAAATATAATACACATAAACATATCTAATTTCATTTTTATCCCCCCTGTTTAAAAAAAGTAAACTTGGCAATAATTATAATGGGGAGGGGTTAAGATGAGTGAAATAGATATTTTAAGTCAAATAGCAGATTTAAAGGAAGTAGATTATAAAAATACTCTTATGGTTGTTGGGTTAATTGAGCTTCTTATTGAAAAGGGATTAATAAATAAATCCCAACTTATAAAAAAGATAAAAACATTAGATAAAATAGCAGATATTGAAACAGATGATATTATATGATATGACCCATGCATCCGCATGGGTCATATTTTTATATAATAAATTTTCCATCCTTATAAATTAGTTCTCCATCTGCATATATCTCTCCGCCATCTCTCATATCACAGAGCATATCCCAATGAATTGCGGACGAATTTTTAGAACCTGCCTCTGGAAATCCTCTACCTATTGCAAGATGAACAGTTCCACCAATCTTTTCGTCAAACAGCATATTCTTTGTAAACTTCTTTATTCCATAGTTTGTTCCAACAGCAACTTCTCCTAAGAATTTTGCTCCTTCATCTGTATCTAAAAGTTCAAGTAGTAGTTCTTCTCCCTTTGCTGCTGTTGCTTCAACAACCTTACCCTTTTCAAATTTAAGTCTTATATCTTCAATTTCACGACCTGCGTATATTCCTGGGAATGAAAATCTTATATATCCCTCAACACTGTCCTCTATTGGGCTTGTAAAGACTTCTCCATCTGGGAAGTTTTCATTACCACAGCAGTTTATCCATTTTCTACCTTCAACACTCATCCTTATATCAGTATCCTTTGATACTATTCTTATTTCCTTTTTAGTATCAAGTATTCTACATATTCTTTCTTGTTGTTCTCTTACTTCCTGCCACTTTTCAATAGGATTTTCTAAATCTATATATCCTGCACCATAAACAAAATCTTCATATTCCTCAAGTGACATACTTGCTTCCTGTGCATCTGCTTGAGTTGGAAATTGTGTTCCGCACCATTTTAACTCTTTATTTGCCATTCTTCTTTCAAATATATCAATTAGTTGTCTTCTTCCTCTTGATCTTAGTTTCATCTTTGATGCATCAATATTTGTTAGCATTCTTGTATTTTTCTCGCCCCATATAGTTAATATCGCATCAACTGTTTCAAAGGCTGTCTTTGCTGACTCTGGTATGTACATTATCTGCTCATCATTTCCGTTCTTTAACATAATCTCTGTTAATTCTTCGATTCCTAAATCAACTTGAGGATAAACACCCATTTTTACAGCTTCTCTATATACTTCCTTTATTAAAGGTATAGTTGCTTGCCCACCCTGTATTAAAAGTTTATCTCCTGCCTTTAAATTCAATGAATACTTTAAAAGAACCTGTGCTAATTTTGTTACTCTATTATCCATTTTTCCCCCACCTTTCACATTAATCAATAGAATTTTAACACAATTTTAGTTTATTTGTAAATATTATTCAATTAGAAATCCTTTTTTCCTTTAGAGCCTTTGTTATTCTCTCCATATCTTTTTCGCTATCTGCCTCTATTGTATGAATATGAACACCCTCTGTTAAGTTAGATAACGGTTTTGCATTGCTCTCCCTAAGCTTCTTAACAAACATTTCTACATCATATATAGACCTTAGCATTAGTTTTCCTGTTATTTCACCATATATCTTGTGTTCAATAGTTACATCTAAAACCCTTCCACCTAATGAGACTATAGTTCTAAGCTCATCTTCTATTTGATTTTCATTGTGTTTTACAGCTATAATTTTCTTAATAAATTGATTGTTGTTAACCATTAAAACATAACCCTGTGGTGTTGCTATTATATCGTGTCCTTCTGCTCTTAAGAGAGCTATATCCTGTACAATAACTTGTCTACTTACGTTATATAGTTTAGAGAGCTCTCCTCCCTTTACAGGTAAGGAGGCTCTTTTTAAATAGCTAAGTATTGCTTCTCTTCTTTCTTCTCCTCTCATATTCTCCTCCTATAAATTTGTTTGTGAGGTTAACCAATCAACCATCCATACTCCATCTATGTTTACACATTTAAATTGTAAATTTACATCACCCTCAGGTGCAAAAAATGTAACCTTTACTTTAGCTATGTTCCCTTCTATATTGTATTCACCAACTCTAAACTCTTGATTTGTAAAACCTAAACTGTATACCTCCATCATTTCTTTGTAGTAGTCATCATAGCTTTTTCTAAAATTATTAGATGCCTCATCTGACATCAAAAGATATGCAGAAAAGAAATCTCCTTCTTTTTCAAAATCCATCTGCTTTTTTAATACCTGTGAAGGATTTAAATTCTTATCTCTTTTTAAAACACTTCTATTTCTGTTATAGGTATATTCTCCTTTGTTTGTTCGAATAACTACCTTTTCCACCATAGGAACTTCTGTTATTGTATTTACTATTGAATACAGTGCTAAGTTGCTATCCTTATACATATCTCCGATTTCACGATTTAATCTAATATACACTATTCCTGATTCTTTTTTTATTGATTTAAGTTTTATCTTGTTGTCTATAAACCCTCCCTTTTTTAGGTGGTCTATTATATAGTTTGTACAAGTCTCCTCAAGGGAACCCTTAAACTTTGTTACAGCCTCCACAGGTTTTAAATAATTGTCCTCACCTATTTCATATATAACTATCCTAACATCGTATGTCTGTACTTCCCTTTGCCTGCATCCATAGATAAAAAATGAAAGTGTGAGAAGAAGGAATATAAAATATTTTTTCATATAAAACACTCCTATCCCTTAAATTCATAAGGAATTGATATTATAAATTCTGTTCCTTCCCCCACCCTACTTTTTACTTCTATCGTTCCATTATGCTTTTTAATAATTTCATTAACAATTGAAAGCCCAAGTCCACTTCCACCAGTTTTTCTATCCCTTGTTTTATCTACTCTATAAAATCTTTCGAATATCTTAGGTATGTCATCCTCTGGTATTCCAACTCCGTGATCCTTTATATGTATTATTGCTCCTCTGCTGTCCTTTTCAACCCAAAAGTCAACTCTACCATATTCAAAGGAATATTTTACCGCATTTTCTACTACGTTATACAATGCCCTAAATATATTATCTCTATTTGCCTCAATTTCTACACTCTGACCATCATAAAATATTTCTACATTTTTAGTTTTTGCAATATATCCTACCCTTTTTACAACCTGAAGGCATACATCATTTAAATCAAACTTTTCAACCTTAACTCCAAAACTTCCTTCCAATTTAGTAAGTTCCAAAAGATTATTTACTATATTACTTAATCTGTCTATCTCAGAATGGATATCCTGAAGAAACTCCATTGCCATATCTTTATTTGCTAATTCACTTGATATTAAAGATTCCACAAGTACATTTATGCTGGCAAGAGGGGATTTAAGTTCGTGAGATGCATCTGCAACGAATTGTCTACGCTCACTGTCTATTGTAGTTATTTTCTCATTCATTTCATTAAAGGCCATACATAGCCTTGCAATCTCATCATTCCCTATAACTTCAACCCTCTGTTTTAGATTTCCTTCTGCCATATTCTCTATTGCATCAATAACACTATATATTGGTTTTGTAGCATAGGTGGATATAAAATAACCTATTAATGTAACTATAGCAAGTATAAATAGAGAAATTGTAAACAATCTCTTTTCTATAACTATAATCTTATTGTATATATCATCTATAGGGGTTAAAAACAAAACTACTCCCTTTACTTTATCTCCAATTAATATTGGAGTTGCAACACTTAGATAGCTGTTTTTTAAAAATCCCCTTAATTTAGACGTTTTTATTCCTGAAAAGGCCCTTTTAACCTCTCTATTTTGATAATATTTCCCAATAAGCTCATTTTTAGAATCTGCCTTTACGATGTATTTATCATCTATCACTAATATCCTTGAGTTGGATTGATTAGATATAGTTTCTACTGCAATGTCAAAAAGAGGCGTTTTATTTAAATCCGCCTCATAAGCCAAATCAGCAATTGTTCTCTGATATAGATATATATTCCCTTTTCTTTCAGTAATATATTCCTTTCTAATTGCCAAGAAAACAAATATATTTACTAAAAGTAAACATACTGTTAGTATTGCTACATAGGATAATGACAATTTCAGTTTAACAGAATTTTTTATTAAATCATCCTTTATAATAGTAACCAACTCCCCACTTAGTTAATACATATTGTGGGTTACTAGGATCCTTTTCTATTTTTTCTCTCAATCGTCTTATATGTACATCAACTGTTCTTGAGTCTCCATAGTAATCATAACCCCAAATTATTTCAAGTAAAGTATCTCTGCTATATATTTTCCCTGGATTTGTAACAAGTAAGAATAGAATATCAAATTCCTTTGAAGTTAAGTCAACTGGTTTACCTGCTATATTAACTTTTCTTGAAGGAACGTCAATCATTATATCTCCAGATTTTATTATATCTCCTTTATTTGCTACTATGTCATAGGTTCTTCTAAGTAATGCCTTTATTCTTGCACGTAGCTCTAATATATTAAATGGCTTTGTTAAATAATCGTCTGCCCCGTATTCAAAGCCAAGAACCTTATCTTCATCTTCGCCCTTTGCTGTTAGCATTATTACTGGAACAGAGGATCTCTCCCTTATTTTCTTAAGCAATGTTAAACCATCAACCTTAGGAAGCATTATATCAAGAATTATTAGATTATAAATATTTTCACTAATTTTTCTTAATGCATCTTCTCCATCATATGAAACATCAACGCTGTAATTATCAAGTTCCAGATTATATTTTATCCCTTTTACAAGATTTTCTTCATCATCAACAATTAAAATTCGGTAGTCCATAATATATCCTCCCTTGTTTATTATTAGGGTATGTCAAAAAATTATAACTATTGCAATTAATATTATATTAATATTAATGTTTGCAATCAACTTCTTGAAGTATTTTTAACTTTTTATCGTCTATTTCATAATTATGATGATTTTTTATTAAAAATTTTATATAATCGTCACAATTATCAAGATAAGTTATTGCAATCTCAGGATGATTATAGTATGAATAAACTGGTTTAATTCTATAGAGCTTTTTTAAGATACCTGGAGAAATTTTATTTAATATTGTTATTACAGACTTATTTATAACGTTTAATCCACTATCTATTTTTCCTATATCGTGTAAAAGAGCTGCTTTTACTAAACTTATATCATATAAATCTTTCTCTAATGATTTTTGTAATACTTCCCTTGCAACTTTTACGGAATGAACCTTTTCTGATTCCTTAAGTTTATTAAAAAGCACCTTCTCATTATCATTTAAATAGAAATCTATAAATTTTTTATCTTCATCGGTTAGTTTTGCAAATATAGCCCAAAGGAACTGTTTAATTCTGTACATCTTATACATCCTTCATATGTGTAATTACAAGTGTATTTATATATATTTTACATCAAAAAATAAAAGGTTCTATAATAAATGTTGGGGCGTAGCCCCAGCATATTTTTTTACAAAAAAAATATGCACCTGTTTTAGATGCCTGGTAAAATTAAATTAACTACAAAAATATTACCTGAAAGGAGGCATCCTACAAGTGCACACTAATAATTGTATCAAAAATTTACTTGGTTTTAAAGATGTTATTATAACAAAAGTACTTGATAATGTTTGCTATGAAATTTATTTAGAAATGAAAAAGAAGCCTCATACT
>NZ_AXAA01000004.1:0-150085 GCF_000472625.1 Caloramator sp. ALD01 | reverse complement strand
CTTCATAGCCCTACGGGCGTAGAAACAGTGCTAATGTTTATAATTATAGCATTTAATCTTATGCAGTTATATTTTTTTAGATGTATTAGAGGTTTTAGAAAGAAAAGAATGCTTCAAATAAATATTATTGAGGATATAAGAGATGAGAGATTTACAATAGAAGATACCTGGAATAACCCAGTATTTGAAAAAACTTAATGCAACAATAAAATTGGAAATTAATTATTTAAATTTCTTGGGGTAGGGGGAGTTATAACTATTTTTATAATCTACAGGGATGGCGGAATACCATTTATTCAATAAGATGTAATAAGATATAATTTCAGTAAAAATAAAAATTCTACTGGAATTTTACTGCGAAATCTCTGTATAATATTAATGTTTCTTGACTTATAATAGTACAAAATATAAAATGTCTATATAGTAAGACCTAAGCATATCATTAAAATAATTAGGTAAACTTTCAAATTATTAATAGGTGTTGCCTATTTAATTGCTGAATAGGTAACCCGCCATATTGTGATAAAGGAGAGGATAAAATGGCAAGAGCACTTGCGTTAATTTCAGGTGGATTAGATAGTGGACTTGCAGCAAAACTTGTAAAGGACCAAGGTGTAGAGGTTATTGGTATATGCTTCAAGTCTGCTTTTTTTGGTTGTGATAGAGCAGTAAAGATGTGTGAACAGATAGATATACCCCTTAAGGTTGTTGATTTTTCAGAAGAACATCTTGAAATGGTTAAAAATCCTAAACACGGATACGGAAAGAATATGAATCCTTGTATAGATTGCCACGCTATGATGTTAAACTATGCAGGAAAACTAATGAAGGAGCTTGAGGCAGACTTTATAATAACAGGAGAAGTTTTAAACCAAAGACCTATGTCTCAAAATAGACAGGCACTTGATATAGTAAAGAAGGAATCAGGATATGAAGAATATATATTAAGACCACTATGTGCTAAAAATTTACCTGAGACTTGGATGGAGAAACAAGGACTTGTTGATAGAGAAAAATTACTTGATATATCAGGCAGAGGAAGAAAGGTTCAGATGGAGCTTGCAGAGAAATGGAATATAAAGGAGTATCCATCACCAGCAGGAGGCTGTAAGTTAACAGATCCTGGTTTTTCTAAGAGGCTAAAGGACTTACTAACACATAATAAAGAGGCAAAGCCTCAAGATATAGATATATTAAACATAGGAAGACATTTTAGAATAAATGAAAATGTAAAAATAATTTCAACAAGAACACAGGATGAATTTAAAATGTTAAAGACAATGATAAAAGAAGGAGATTATATATTTGATACACTTGATGTAACAGGTTCAACTGTTGTTTTAAGAGGAAAACCAACTGAAGAAGATATAATACTTGCAGCAAGGATTGCAGCAAGGTACAGCAAAGCAAGGGAAGAAAAAAATGTTAGAGTTAAGTATAGAATTTATAATGAAAATAAATATAATATATTAACGGTAGAACCTGCTTTGGATGATGAAATAGCAAAGTATATGGTGTAATAAAGTAAAAAGGTGGGAGAGAATTGGATACAAGACCTATTGGTGTTTTTGATTCAGGGATTGGAGGGCTAACTGTAGTTAAAGAGATAATGAAGATACTTCCCTATGAGGATATTGTGTATTTTGGAGATACTGCAAGGGTTCCATATGGAAGTAAATCTAAGGAAACCATAACTAAATTTGCCAAACAAAATTCAAGATTTTTATTGAGTAAAGATGTTAAAGCAATAGTAATAGCCTGCAATACTGCATCTGCATTAGCCCTTGAGGAGTTAAATTCAGAATTTGATGTTCCAATAATAGGTGTTATAAAGCCTGGTGCAAATGCAGCAGTTAGAGCAACGAAAACAGGTAGAGTAGGAATAATAGGTACAGAGGGTACAGTAAACAGCAGAGCCTATGAAAAGATGATAAGAAGGCTGTTTAAGGAAGTTGAAATTTATGCACTACCTTGTCCACTATTTGTTCCCCTTGTAGAGGAGGGATGGGCAGAAAAGGAAGTTTCCTATATGATAGCAAGAGAATATTTAGAGCCCTTTAAGGAATTTGATGTGGATACACTTGTTTTAGGTTGTACCCACTATCCTATATTAACTAATGTTATAGGTAAAATAATGGGAGATGGTGTAACTTTAATAAACCCTGCAGAGGAGACTGCAATTGAGCTAAAGAGCATTTTATTTGAAAATGGATTACAAAATACATCTAAAAGAAATGCTGAATATAGCTATTATGTAAGCGACAATCCTGATAAGTTTAAAAGAGTTGGTGGAAACTTCTTGAATAGGGAAATAGAAAATATTACAAAAATAGATATAGAAAAATATTAAAAAAGCGAGGATGAGAGTGTGGAGAATAAGCGTTTGATTTCTGTAAAGACAAAGCAATTGATTGATGGACAAGAAGAAACAATAGAACTTATTTCAGAAGGTATATATTATAAAGATAACGACAGTTATGTGGCAGAATATGATGAGTCTGAAATATCAGGAATGGAGGGTACAAGAACAACCCTAATTATAGGTCAAGACAGTTTAAATATAATAAGAAGAGGTACAACCACCTCTGAACTGAAATTTAAAAAGGGAGAAAAGCATACAGCCTTCTATTCAACTCCCTATGGTGCACTTGAAATAACAATATCAACAAATAAGGTTGATATTCAGGCAGATGATAGGGGTGCAAAGGTTGAGCTTGATTATAAAATGCAGGCAACAGGCCTTGATCCGATTATAAATCATTTAGAGTTAAAAATAAGGTAAACAAAAGGTGTTTAGCACCTTTTGTTTTTATTTTAAAAGTATTTTTTTTATCTTGTACTGCAGTGTTTGTCTTGGTATCTTTAGCATTTTGGCGGCAAGGCTTATATTATTGTTGCTCAAGCTTAACGCATCCTCAATCAACTTTTTTTCATACCTTTTTATAGACTCCTCAAGAGAAATATTATTGCAGCCTTTTATCTGTTCAGGTAGGTCATCCATTGTTATTGTATCATCGTCCTTTAGGTTTAATATTCTCTCTATAGTATGTTCAAGCTCCCTTACATTTCCAGGCCAGCTGTAGTTAATTAAACAATCAAGAGCCTCATCTGTTATTTGTACTTTATCTTTTCCAAGTTTATTTTCATATTTATTTATAAAAAAGTTAATAAGAAGAGGTATATCAGTCCTTCTATCCTTAAGTTCTGGTATTTTTATTGATATTACATTTAGTCTATAATATAAATCCCGCCTAATTAATCCTCTTTTTAAGCATTCTTCAGGGCTTATGTTGGTGGAGGCAATAAATCTAACATCAACCTTCTTTTCCTTTACATCTCCAATCCTCCTTACCAATCCATCCTGCAAAACCCTTAAAAGCTTTGCCTGAAGGGTGGGAGGCATAGAGTTTAGCTCATCAAGATAAAGAGTTCCTCCATCTGATAGTTCCAAAAGTCCAGGTCTATCCTCTGAGCCTGTAAAGCTTCCCCGCACAGTTCCAAATAGAATCCCCTCAAGAAGTGTTTCTGGCACAGCAGCACAGTTTTGAGCAATAAAGGGCCCATTCCTTCTTTTGCTGGCAGAATGTATAGCCTGCACAAAAAGTTCCTTACCCACGCCAGTCTCTCCATATATAAACACAGGAGAAGAAGAATTAGATGCCTTAATTGCTATATTTTTTATATAGAGCATCTCACTGCTCTCACCGATTATATCCATAAAGGTGTATAACCTTCTCTCTAAGCTTTTTCCATCCTTTTTAGTTATGAGTTCATTTTTTAGCTTCATTATTTCGTCGGTCATTTTTTTTACGCTGGTTAAATCCCTTGAAATTTCAATAGCACCTATTATTTTTTCTCCATTTAAGACAGGAAGTGTTGTGTTTTGTGTTGTTATTTTTTCACCCTTGAAGTTAATGAAGGTTTGGATGTTGTCCTTAATTGAAGTTTTAGAATGAAGAACATTAAGCAGTGTACTATTTCTCTGTGAAAGGGAAGGGTAAACCTCAAGGATGTGCCTCCCTAAAACTTCGTCTAAATTTATATTATCAAGTTTTTGTGCCTTTTTATTGAGAAAAACAATCCTACCCCTATTATCTATGATTGTAATCCCATCCTCTAAATTATCGAAAATATCATATACATTTTTATCAAACATATACCTTTCCCCCTATTAGTGATTAAAAATCGGCACAAAATGCAGAATTTTCTGCATTTTTATTTTATCATACTTTTCTTTAATTTACCATTGTTTATTTTAGTAAAAAATATTGCTATGAATTTTTATGTATGAAAAAAATGATAACAATGCATAGCATATTTTTGTAGCTAATTTAAAATATATATGCCCAAAATTCATCATACATAGAAAAGATAATATAAAATGAAGTAAATTTTGCAATTGTTTTTAAAGAAAACATAGTAAATATAGTGGATAGTTAATATAAATATAATCTAAATTTTGGCATAAACTTTGCAATATTATTTTCAAGATAAACATAGGGGGGATTTTTTATGAGAGGATGTCCATACGGAACACACAGAGTTATAGAACCAAAGGGGGTTTTACCTCAAACAGCATTTAAAATTGATAACACAATGGAGATTTATGACAACGAAATATTAATTGATGTAAAGACACTAAATATAGATTCTGCAAGCTTTACTCAAATAAAGGAGCAGGCAGGAGGAGATATTGAAAAGATAAAGGAGATAATGCTAAACATAGTTAAGGAGAGGGGAAAACACCAAAACCCAGTAACAGGTTCAGGTGGAATGCTAATAGGTGTTGTTGAAAAGATAGGAAAGGATTTAGAGGGAAAAATTGACCTTAAGGTTGGAGATAAAATAGCAACATTGGTTTCACTATCATTAACTCCACTTAGAATAGACAAGATTTTAAATGTTAAAAAAGATATTGACCAAGTGGATATAGAAGGAAAGGCAATCCTATTTGAAAGTGGTATATATGCAAAACTTCCTGATGATATGCCAGAGACATTAGCACTTGCAGCACTTGATGTTGCAGGAGCACCAGCCCAGACTGCAAAGCTTGTTAAACCAGGTGATTATGTTTTAATACTTGGTGCAGCAGGAAAGAGTGGACTTTTATGCTGTTATGAAGCTAAAAAGCGTGCAGGGGTAACTGGTAAGGTAATTGGTTTAGCAAGACCAGGAAAATCAGCAGAGAGATTAAAACAAACAAATCTTTGTGATGTAGTAATTGAAGGGGATGCAACACAGCCTGTTGAAGTCTTAAATAAGGTTCTTGAATGCACAGGTGGAAGGTATGTGGATATTGCAATTAACGTTGTAAACATACCAAATACAGAGATGTCAACAATTCTTCCAGTTAGGGACGATGGAATAGTTTATTTCTTCAGTATGGCAACAAGCTTTACAAAGGCAGCACTTGGAGCAGAAGGCGTAGGAAAGGACGTTAATATGATAATAGGAAATGGATATACAAAGGGACACGCACAGATAACACTTGAGGTTTTGAGGGAGAGTAAGCTATTGAGAGAAATATTTGAAACTATTTATGTATAATTGTGAGGGGGATTTAAATGAGGGATTATAGGAGTATTGAGCTATTTAAAAATGTAACCGAAGAAGAGTGGAATGATTGGAAATGGCAGGTTAGAAATAGAATAACGACCGTTGAACAGTTAAAGAAGGTTATAAACCTTCTGCCTGAAGAGGAGCAGGCAATAGAGAGGTGCCTAAAAACATTAAGAATGGCTATAACTCCATACTATGCAACCTTAATGGATAAAGATGACCCCCACGACCCTATAAGAAAGCAGGCAGTTCCAACATTATTAGAGCTTAATTTTTCAAGCTGTGATATGAGTGATCCATTACACGAGGATGCTGACTCTCCAGTACCAGGTTTAACCCATAGATATCCAGATAGAGTTCTTCTTTTGATTACGGATATGTGTTCTATGTATTGTAGGCACTGTACAAGAAGGAGATTTGCAGGGCAGACAGATTCATCACTTCCATTAGATAGAATAGACAAGGCAATAGAATATATAAAAAATACTCCACAGGTTCGAGATGTTTTGTTATCAGGTGGTGATGCTCTACTTGTTGATGATGATAGACTTGAGTATATAATAAAGAAACTTAGGGAAATACCCCACGTTGAGATAATAAGAATAGGTACAAGAACACCGGTTGTAAACCCTATGAGAATAACTAAAGACCTATGTAATATGCTCAAAAAATATCATCCAATTTGGCTTAATACTCATTTTAATCATCCAAAGGAAATAACAGAGGAGTCAAAGAAGGCCTGTGAAATGCTTGCAGATGCAGGCATACCACTTGGAAACCAATCAGTTCTTTTAAGAGGAGTAAATGATTGTGTTCACATTCAGAGGAAACTTGTTCACGAATTGGTTAAGATGAGGGTAAGACCATATTACCTATACCAATGCGACCTATCACAGGGAATTGAACATTTTAGGACAAAGGTTTCAAAGGGAATAGAGATTATAGAGGGATTAAGGGGACATACATCAGGTTTTTGTGTTCCGACCTTTGTAGTTGATGCACCAGGTGGAGGCGGGAAGACTCCAGTTATGCCTCAGTATGTGATTAGCCAATCTCCAAAAAAGGTTGTCTTAAGAAACTTTGAGGGAGTCATTACGACATATACTGAACCTGAGTATGTTGAGGAAAAATGTACCTGCGATGTATGTAGAGGTAAGGAGCAGGATGATGTGACTGGAGTTTCGATGCTTATTGAGGGAGATAAATTAAGTTTTGAACCAGATGTTTTATTAAGGAGAGAAAGGGCAAAAAATTATAAAAACAAATAGAAGGTGGATGGATGAATTTATATAGTGCAATAGACACCTATAAAAAGATATCAATACTTGGTATGAGTAAAAATTCAGGAAAGACAGTAGTTTTAAATGAGCTAATTGATATTTGTAAAAAGAAAAAGAGAATAGTCTGCCTTACCTCAATAGGCGTAGATGGAGAGGGAAGGGATATTGTGTACAAAACAAAAAAACCTAAAATCTATGCCTATGAGGGCACATTAATTGCAACTTCAGAGGAGGCACTAAAAAGTTTTAGTGCAAAGTATGAAATAATCGATATTCTGCCCTTTTCAACCTGTCTTGGAAGAATAGTTATAGTTAAGATAATAAGAGATGGATATGTGCTTTTAGCAGGTCCAGATAGTAATAGAGAAATATCTCAAGTTTCAGATATGATGCTTACCCTTGGGGGAGATATTGTACTAATTGATGGTGCACTAAATAGAAAAACGCAGGGTTCCCCTTCTATAACTGATGCGTGCATACTATCAACTGGTGCAAGTCTCTCAAGGGATATAAATATAACAATAAAAAAAACAAAGCATACAGTGGATATGTTAAGTCTTAATAGAGTAGAAGAGGATGCTTTAAACAAAATAAATTCTCTAAATTCAAAAAATGTTTTATTAATAGGGGATAACACCATTGATACGGATATAAAGACATCCTTAGGCAATGAGGATGAAATATTAAATAGAATAGATAAAAATATAAAATATATCTACTTACCCGGAAGTTTAACAGGAACTTTTTTGAATAAAATAAAGGGACTTGAGGTTGATATAATTGTTAAAGATGGAACAAAGATATTTGTAAACAGGGAGGATTATGATAGTTTTAGGGGGACTGGAGGTAATATATATGTATTAGAAAGGATAAATCTAATATGTGTAACCCAAAATCCAACTTCCCCCTTTGGTTACTATTATAATCCTGATGTGTTTTTGCAAAACTTAAGGAGGGCATTATACCCTCTTGATGTATATGATGTTTTGTATGAAGGAGTGGGGGTATGATTTTAAAAGATACATTAAAGAATATTGGAATGGACTATGTTTTATCTATATTAAATGTAAGAACCCCCTATGGAAAGGAAAGGTTAAATTCGTTAACTTTGTATAAAAACAAAGATGAGTTAAATAGGCAGTATGACTGTATAGAGTTTTTAATGGGTTTTATACAGAATAATAAAAGGGATTATAATGATATTTTGTCCCTTCTTGAAGGTATAAAGGAGATAAGAACCTCCATAAAAAGGGCAGTGTCAGGTTCGGTTTTAGAGGTATCCGAGCTTTTTGAAATAAAGAACTTTTTAATAAATGTTCGTGAAATATGTAAAATACAAATGGATAATAACTTCATAGAGGAGTTGAAGCTCTTTAGAATACTCTATTTAGAAAATATTTTAGACATAGAGGGGCAAAATAGCAAAAGTTTTTATATATACGATAGCTACAGCCAAAGATTAAAGACAATAAGGAGTGAAATAAAGGATTATAACAAAAGATTAAATCTTTTAAGGGAAGAGATTAAAAATAAGGTTGAACAAAAATACGGTGTTTATGTTAAGCAAAACAGCGAAATTGTGATATCAAGGGATGATGTTAAAATAGAAGAGGCCCTTTGTGATAAAAATCTAAGACAGGCTCTAAAGACACCCTACTATATTATTTTTTCCCTTGAGCTTGGGGATGAGGGAGATAGGATTAATAATATAATAGAAAAGCTAAAGGAAGAGGAGGAAGAGGAAGAGCATAGGATTAGAACATATTTAACAGAGAAAATTAAAGAAGAGGAAGAAAATTTCAATAGGCTAATTGCCTTAATTTCAGAACTTGATTTGCTCCTTCAAAAGGCAGAGCTTGCTATAGAGACAAAATCAGTAAGACCTAATATAAATAATAGTATTGAGATAAAAATAGAAAAGGGACGACATCTTAAGGTTGAGGCTGAACTTAAAAAGAAGGGAGTAGACTTTACACCAATTTCAATAGATTTAAAAAAAGGTTCAACAATAATTACAGGAGTAAATATGGGGGGTAAGACTGTTACATTAAGGCTTATTGGTCTTTTGTGTATTATGGCTCAAATGGGATTTTTTGTACCCTGTGATTTTTTTAGCTTCTTCCCATTTGAATATTATTTTTGTCAAGCAGGTGATATGCAGTCGCTTGATAATGGACTATCAACCTTTGGTGCAGAGGTTTTGGCACTAAATGAGGCTGTTAAATACAAAGATAAGATTGGACTTGTACTTATAGATGAAATAGCAAGGGGCACAAACCCAAAAGAGGGACGAGCAATATTAAAGGCAATTCTATCATATTTTAACACCTTAAATTCTGTTTTGGTTGTAACAACCCATTTTGATGGAGTAGATGATATAGCAAGACATTATGAGGTTGTGGGCCTTAAAATAGGAGAGGATATTAAAAATATTTCCCTTAAGGATTTGAATCTATATATGGACTATACCTTAAGGGAAGTCTATGGAAAGTACGAAGTTCCAAAGGATGCAATAAGGGTGGCAAGGCTTCTTGGTTTTGAGGAGGATATACTTAATTTGGCAGAAAAATACCTAAAGTAGGGGGGATAATATGGCATATATAAACTTAAATGAAGAGCTTATAAAAAGGGCAAGGGATGCAGCAAGAAACATAGCACTTGATACTCAAAAGTTTATAGACCTTCATTCAACAGTTTCAACAGAAAGAACCATTGCAAGGTTATATGGAATAGATGGAGTAGATGAAAATGGAGTTCCACTTCCAAACAGAATAGTTGACCACATCAAGGAAAACGGTGCATTAGAGGACGGGTTATCATATTATTTAGTAAATGCTGTACTTGAGACAAATCTATCGACGCAGGAGATTGCAGAGGAGGTTGCAAAGAGAAATTTAAATATAGTTAAATTAAACAAACACAGCATAGAAGAAATTAAAAATAGGGCATTAGAACTTGCATATCCAATGGTAGAAAGGATAAAGCAAAATAGAAAAAAAAGAGAGGAAATGATTAAAAATATAGGTGAAGGGGATAAGCCCTATCTTTATGTTATAGTTGCAACAGGAAATATATATGAGGATGTTGTACAGGCACAGTCTGCAGCAAAGCAGGGAGCAGATATTATTGCGGTGATAAGAACAACAGGTCAGAGCCTTCTTGACTATGTGCCCTATGGTGCAACAACAGAAGGTTTTGGAGGAACCTATGCAACGCAGGAGAATTTTAGAATAATGAGAAGGGCCCTTGATGAAGTATCTTTAGAGGTTGGAAGATATATAAGGCTTTGCAACTACTGTTCAGGTCTGTGTATGCCTGAGATTGCAGCGATGGGAGCAATGGAAAGGTTAGATGTAATGCTAAATGATGCCCTATATGGAATACTTTTTAGAGATATAAATATGCAAAGAACAATAGTTGACCAGTTCTTCTCAAGAGTAATAAATGGATTTGCTGGTGTAATCATAAATACAGGAGAGGACAACTACCTAACAACAGCAGATGCAGTAGAGGCAGCCCATACTGTTTTGGCGTCACAGTTTATAAATGAACAGTTTGCAAAGATGGCAGGAATTTTAGAGGAACAGATGGGGCTTGGACACGCCTTTGAAATGAATCCAGACCTTAAGGATGGATTTTTACTTGAACTTGCACAGGCACAGATGGCAAGGCAGATATTCCCTAAGGCACCATTAAAATATATGCCTCCTACTAAGTTTATGACAGGAAACATATTTAAAGGACACATTCAGGATGCACTATTTAATGTTGTATCTATTTGGACTCATCAGGGTATACAGCTTCTTGGTATGTTAACAGAGGCAATCCACACTCCTTTTATCTCCGACAGAGCCCTATCTATTGAGAATGCAAGGTATATATTTAATAATATGAAGTCAATAGGTGATGAAATAGAGTTTAAACGTGGAGGACTTGTAGAAAAAAGAGCAAATGAAGTTTTACAAAAGGCTACAATGCTTCTTGAGGAGATTGAAAAGGAAGGATTATTTACAACCCTCGAGAAGGGAATTTTTGCAGACATTAAGCGTTCAAGATATGGAGGAAAGGGATTAGATGGAGTATTTAAAAAGGGAGAAAACTATATAAATGAGTTCATACCTCTAATGTTAGGAGGTGCTAACAATGAGTAGTGGACTTTATTCAATGGAGAAGAAGGATTTTGACAAGACCTTTGATAAAACAAGGGTTAAGGCCTATGGAGATACAATGAATGATGGGAAGGTTCAGCTATCCTTTACACTTCCTCTTCCCTATTCAGAGGAGGCAAAGGAGGCGGCAAGGCAGCTTGCAATGAAGATGGGAATTGAAGAGCCTAATGTTACCCATATGATGGATTTAGGCGTAGGATATACCTTCTTTGTTGTATATGGTTCCTGTATACACTCTGTTGATGCAACAAAGATAGTAGTTCCAAAGGTTGAGACCAATACAATGTCAATGGATGAGGTGGATGACTATATTAGAAAAAATATAGGAAGAAAGGTTGTTGTAGTTGGGGCTTGTACAGGTACAGATGCCCATACGGTTGGAATAGATGCAATTATGAATATGAAGGGATATGCAGGACACTATGGGCTTGAAAGATATCAGATGATAGAGGCATATAACTTGGGAAGTCAGGTTCCAAATGAAGTATTGGTGGCAAAGGCAATAGAGGTAAATGCTGATGCAATTTTAGTATCACAGGTTGTAACCCAAAAGAATGTACACATTCCAAATATGACTGAACTTGTAGAAATAGTTGAAGCAGAGGGTATAAGGGATAGAGTTGTATTAGTGGCAGGGGGGCCAAGAATTAGTCACGAGCTTGCAAAGGAGCTTGGTTATGATGCGGGTTTTGGAGCAGGTTCCTTTGCTGAGGATGTAGCTTCTTTTATAGTTCAGGAGATGGTAGCAAGAGGTATTAGGTAGGTATATAAATATGCCCCATTAAAGGGTTTATAAGGCTTTAAATTAGTCTATCCTTTAATGGGACTTTATTATTTTGGCTTCTTACATTTTATAATCATTTGTGAAATTTTTTAAAATTTTTGCATAAAACCAGTCCATTTATGATATTATATATACAAATAAACATATACTAATCGGGAGGGGTTTTATGCGAATAAAATGGTTAGGCCACGCCTGCTTTAAGATAACATCAAAAAACGGAGTAAGAATAGTAACAGACCCATTTGATGATAACGTAGGATATAAACTACCTACGGTAAGTTGCGATATAGTTACAACAAGCCATAATCACTACGACCATAACTTTACAGATTGTTTAAGTGGAGATTATACAATAGTAAATAAAGTTGGCAACTTCTATATAAAGGATATAGCAATAAGAGGAGTACATACCTATCACGATGAAGAACAGGGTGCAAAAAGAGGAGATAATATAGTTTATGTTTTTGATGTGGATGGTAAAAAGGTCTGCCATCTTGGAGATTTAGGACATAGGCTAACAAAGGCACAGATAGAAATGATAGGAGATGTAGATGTTCTTTTAATACCTGTTGGAGGAGTATATACAATTGATGCAGAGGCGGCACGCGATGTGTGCGAGAGCTTAAATGCAAAGGTAATAATACCTATGCACTACAAGACAAAACCATTAAAATTTGAACTAAACTCAGTTGATAAGTTCTTAGAATATTATCCCTATACAAAGCTTGATAAACCCTTTATAGAGATAACGGAGGATATGTTAAAGGAAAGACATATATATGTACTTCACTATGAATAGGAGGCAAATTTGCCTCCTTAAATTTTTAGATTATATGTTGGAATTCAGATTTTTAAAAGTCCCCTTAAAGGATTTTATTAGGCTCTTTTATGAGCTTTAGCAAATCTTAGCTTTTCGACTTTGAAAAGTCCGTAATTCGGCACAGGACGTGCCGAGCCGAGCGGCCATCAGGACGATGGCATCGCGAGGGTAGGACTTTTTCAAACAAAGAAAAGCTTAGATTTGATTAGCGAAATAAACGAATGCTTAAAAATCCTTTATGGGGATAAGATATAAGAACAAATTGAGTATGCAAATTTGCCTCCCTTTTATATTCCCTCTTGCACAAATCTAAAACATAAAGTAAAATATAAAAGTTGAATGAAATGAATACAAAGGAGGCTTATTATGGCAACCAAATACATATTTATTACAGGTGGTGTAGCGTCATCTCTTGGAAAAGGAATAACCGCAGCATCCCTCGGAAGACTACTTAAGTCCCGCGGGCTAAAGGTGTCCATACAAAAGTTTGACCCTTATATAAACATCGACCCAGGAACAATGAGCCCATATCAGCACGGTGAAGTTTTCGTTACAGACGATGGTGCAGAAACAGATCTTGATCTTGGTCACTATGAAAGATTTATCGATGAGAACTTGTCTAAAAATAGCAATGTCACAACAGGCAAAATCTACTGGTCAGTTATCCAAAAAGAGCGTAAAGGTGAATATCTTGGTGGAACAGTTCAAGTTATCCCACATATTACAAACGAAATAAAGTCAAAGGTTTACAAGGTTGCAAAGGAAAATGATGTAGATGTTGTTATAACTGAAATAGGTGGAACAGTTGGAGATATAGAAAGCTTACCTTTCCTTGAGGCAATAAGACAAATCAAGTATGAAGTTGGACGTGAAAATGTTCTTTTTATACACGTTACTTTAGTTCCATACCTTGGTAAGGCAGGAGAACTAAAAACAAAACCAACACAACACTCAGTTAAGGAACTAAGAAGTATAGGTATTCAGCCAGATATAATTGTTTGCCGTTCAGAAAAACCACTATCCCGTGAAATGAAGGACAAGATTGGACTTTTCTGCAACATAGATGGAGAATCAGTAATACAAAACCTTGATGCTCCAACGCTCTATGAAGTTCCTCTTATGCTTCACGAAGAGGGATTAGACTCCCTTGTTGTTAAGAAACTAAACATAGATGCAAAGGAAATAGACCTTACAGAGTGGAAGGCTATTGTTGAGAGATTAAAGAATTTAAAGCATAGGGTAAAGATAGCCCTTGTTGGAAAATATGTAGAGCTTCACGATGCCTATATGTCAGTTGTTGAGGCCTTAAAGCACGCAGGTATTTACAACGATGCAGATGTTGAAATAGATTGGATAAATGCCTGTGATGTGGATGAAAATAACTATGAAGAAATATTAAAGGATGCAGATGGAATATTAGTTCCAGGTGGATTTGGAGATAGAGGTATTGAAGGCAAGATACTTGCAATAAAATATGCACGTGAAAACAATGTTCCCTTCCTTGGAATATGTCTTGGAATGCAATGTGCAGTAATTGAATTTGCAAGAAATGTAGTAGGCCTATCTGGTGCAAACAGTTCAGAAATAGACCCAAATACAAAATATCCTGTAATTGACCTTATGGATGAACAAAAGGATATTGATGAAAAGGGCGGAACAATGAGACTTGGACTTTATCCTTGTAAGTTAAAGGAAGGAACCTTCTCCTATGAAGCCTATAAGGATGAGATAATATATGAAAGACATAGACATAGATATGAATTTAATAATGAATACAGAAGTCAAATAACAAAAATGGGAATGGTACTTGCAGGAACAAGCCCAGATGATAAGCTTGTTGAAATAGTTGAAATACCAAACCACAAGTGGTTTGTTGGTGCACAGTTCCACCCAGAATTCAAATCAAGACCAAATAGACCTCATCCACTATTTAGAGACTTTGTAAAGGCTGCATTAAATAAGTAAGAAGGAGCTGTCAGATGACAGCTCCTTTTAATTTTGGGCATATAAAATTACTTTATTTTAAATTATAAAAAATGCTGAATATAAAAAATATGTAGAACTGATGATTGTTTTTTGATAACATATAACTATAAACATTGTAATATGGAGTGGTAGTATGTCAAAAAAAAGAATAAGTCTGATTGTATTGGTTATATATTTTGTTTTTATCAATAATAATGCCATAGCTTTGAATAAAGAACCAAGCGTTCTATGGCAAAGCATTGATGGAGGTAAAAGTTTTGAAAGATATAATAGTATAAAAAGAACTAATGATTCTGGCTTTGTAGTTGTTGGACATACAAGTTCTAATGATTATGAAACAAGTTTGAATTTATATGGTGGATTTGATGCACTTTTAGCTAAATATAATGAGCTTGGGAAACTTGAATGGGCAAAAACCTTTGGAGGTGAAGCCTTTGAAACCTTTAATAGTGTAAGTTTATGTAGGGATGGTGGATTTATTGTATCTGGTTTTACTGAATCTCAAAAAGGTGATTTGTCTGGATTAAATGTTAAAGGTGAAGAGGCATTAATAATAAAGTATGATTATAATGGCAATGTTGAATGGAAAATGACTTATGGTGGAAGTATGTATGATAGATTTACAAATGCTATAGAGGTAGCTGATGGATATATAGCAGTAGGGTACTCTAATTCATTAGATGGTCATTTATATTCCTTTAATAAGGGAGAATATGATGGAATCATTGTTAAATTAGACAGAACAGGTAAAATAATTTGGGAAAAAACATTTGGTGGTAGTAAATGGGATAAGTTTTTTTCAGTTATTGGTGTAAGTGATGGTTATATTGTTAGTGGATATTCAGGTTCTAAAGATAATGACTTAAAAAATATAAAAATTAAAGGTGGAGATGATGGAATTTTAGTAAAATACAATTCAAATGGACAAGTTATGTGGATAAAAAACATAGGTGGAAGTGGAGATGAAACAATACAATCAATTTGTAATTTTAATAATGGCTTTATAGGTGTTGGTTATACTACTTCTGCTGATGGAGATTTTTACGGTTTAAAAAACAAAGGTTTAACCGATGCATTTATATTTAGATTTGACTTAAATGGTAATATTTTATGGAAAAATACATTTGGTGGAACAGGAAAAGATGTTTTTAATTCAGTAATGTATGAGCAGGATTTTGGAATAGTAGCTGTAGGTTATAGTCAATCAAATGATGGTGATTTATATAATTTAAATTTAGGTAGTCAAGATGCATTAGCTGTTAAATACAATATAAATGGAAATATGGAGTGGAAAAAAACTTATGGAAAAGGGGGAGATGATGTTTTCTTTTCTGCTGTCTATTCTGATTTTTTAGGATTTGTTGCTGCTGGATATACAAACTCAAAAGATTTAAATATTAAAGGGAATGAAGATTGTTTAATAGTTAAATATGAGGAGCCACGAGTAAAGGTAAAAGGGATATATTTAACTGAAAAGCAAAAAGTAATCAAAAAAGGAGAAAGTTATAAATTGACAGTAAGGTTCATTCCTGATGATTCTACAATAAAAAAGGTTAAATGGACAAGTAGCAATAGTAATATTGTAACTGTTGATGAAAATGGAGTAATAAAAGCAAAATACATAGGTGAAGCAGTGATAACGGCTAAAAGTTTAGATGGAGGATACGAAGCTAAATGCAAGATTATTGTTAAGCATAATTTTGATAAGAAAAAGTTGCCTTTTATAATATGGGCTAATTTATATTTAAAAACAGTTAATATCTTAAAAAGCATTATGTAAAGGAGGTATAAAATGAGAAGAATTTTTTCCTTGCTTCTAAGTTTTATATTTATTTTCAATATTGTACCCAAATTTTCTTTTGCAGCAACAGATACTAATTTACCAAAGGATTCAATTGTTGTAGGTGAAAAAATATTTACAAATGATTATATTTCAGTTAATACAAATTTAGTGAATTCTGAAATTAATAGTAATCCAGGTAAAGTATTCTACATTGACAACCAAGGGATTATAAAAAATGAGTATGGACAGGTAGTTTCTGAAAAACAAATTATTGATAGTACAAGAATTTTAACTGTTTATAGTACTTCAGACAATTATGATAATCCTAATGGTACAAAATACGTAGCCAATGAAAATGATGTATTTGTAAAATTAAGCAATAATGAAGTTAATAAAAGATATGGTTATGGAATTTTTGATATTCAATATGTTAACGAATATAAAAAAATAATAAATGTGAAAATAAATGAAATTCATAATATTCCAGAGGCGTACTATTACATAATTGGTACAGGAAACTTCATAATAGATGTAGATACAAATAAGTTATCAAACTTAAATGATGATTATCAATTAAATAAAAAGATGCTAACTGAAAGTTTTACTATTTCAAATGATTATCCTATAAACACTTTATATATTGCTATATATAATTCTTCTGGTTATAGAGTTGCTATAGGTACAATATTAAATGTTAAAAGTGGTACAACACCTGTATTGCTTTATGTTGAAAATGATAGTATTGAAATGTATACAAATTTAAAAGGGAATATAAGCAATGGTGGTTTTGTAGCTACTGATGGAGACTTTATATATTATAGTAATACAGCTGATGGTGGGAAAATATATAAAAAGAGTATAGATGGAGATGTTGATTATCCTATTTGTAATGATAATGCCAAATATATAAATATTGTAAACGATTTTATATACTATAGTAATATGGCTGATGGAGGAAAAATTTATAGAATTAAGACGGATGGTACAGCAAGAAGTAAAGTAAACAATGTTCTTTCCTCATATATAAATGTAGTAGATAATTATATTTATTACATCAATGGAAAAAGAGGTAATAAAATATATAGAATTAGTGCGTATAATACAAACCCAAACTATGAAGGTACACTTGTTGCTACAGACAAAGCAGAGTACTTAGTTGTTAATAATAATAAGATATATTATAGCAATTTGTCTGATAAAGGAAGATTATATTCAATAAGTATAATTGGAGGCAAAATAGGTTCAAGACAGGCGTATGTAACTGTAACGGGCAATAAAAATTTAGGTGTAAGATATATTTCACTAACATTGAACAATGAAGTTTATTGTACAGGCTATGATTCAAAATTGTATAAGTTAAATAGTGTGACAAGCAGGTTAGAACCGCTAACTATACAGGTTATAATGACTAATAAAAGCAAAAATTCTGCTCCAAAAACAGTATATGATAAAGTTGGTGCAATGAATGCTGTTGAATCAAATGCTATATATTATAGAAGCATAACTGATGGAGGAAAAATTTATAAATTAGATTCCACAGGTCAAGCGGTTAAGGTAGTAGATGATGTTGCAACTAATATAAATATTATTGAAGATATATTGTTTTATTTAAAAGGCGGTAAATTGTACATATATGATATGAAGAACCAGAACAAACCATTTGCTGTTACTAAATTTAAACCTGAAGGTAAAATTGTTAGAGTAGATGATTTAGAAGATATACCTTATGGTTCTCAATTGCCAGATAGAATTTCTGTTGTTTTAAATAATGGAGATGTAAAGGATGTATTAGTTGCTTGGGATATGAAAAATGTTAAATCTAAGAATGGCGTATTCACATATAATGGAAGCGTAATAGGATATGGTACAAAGGTGCAAATAAAAGCTGTTAGATATTCACAAATGATATTACCTGACAATATAGAAATCTATAATGAAGAAGGAAGTAAAGCAGATAGTGTTATTGTTAAGGGACTACAATATGGAGAAGAAGTATTAATATATAATGAAGATGGAAAACTTCTTGGTAAAGTTAAGGCTGATAAGAAAGGAATTGCGTCTTTAACAAAGATTGATTTAGAACAAATGGGTGGTAACTTAAAAGTTTTAAGAGTAACCCCTAATTATGCACCAAGTATTCCAACGATTAAAGGCTTCCCAGCAGAAACACCAAGCATTTTAAGTGTTCAATATATAGAAACAGAAGGTAGATATGGAATTACATATAAAGGATTAAGCCCATATATAAAGTATGCTATAACCTCTGAAAATGGTATAGTTACATCTGATAGTTACAGTGATGTAATACAAGCTGAAGAAAGAGGAGCTAATATTTACTACTTCAAGATTAATCAAGAAGTATTTAGTTATAGAAATAATAAAAATCAATATATAAGAATAGCATACAAAGATAGCATTACTCCATCTAAACCATTTACAATGATTTCTCAACCAGAACCAAATGTTTATTATGATTTTAACTTAGGAACCTTTGTTGGTTTAAATAGTAACATAGAATGTAGAATAGAGGGAGCAAATGAGTGGATTAGTGCTTATGACTTAATACAAGAACAGCATAGAGTTGTAGGTAAAAACTATGTTGAGTTTAGATATAAAGCAAGTGGAAATAAGATGCCAGGTATTAGTAAATTGGTTTCAATAGTTAAAATGCCAAATATAATAATTGAATCAAAGGGAGAAGTATTATTTGATTCACAAGATATAAATACTTTTGATTATAATACTATTGCTAATACGATGACAGCAAAATATATAGCTAATACAGATAAAACGGGAATAAATATAAAATATGCTTTACCATCTACAAACGTGACATATAAATATAGGTTAAACGATGATAATACAGAATATGATTTCCCAACAGGAAGTCAAATGACACTTGCAGGTAGTGTATTAAATTTAAAAGAAAATGAGCTTAATAGTCTAATAATTAGTGCTTATTCAGGATATAGCAAGATAGGAGAATTAAAAATAAATTTCAAGATATTTAATCAAAATTCGATAGAAATTTCTCCTCAATTAGAGGGTGTTATTGGAAGAAAAGTTGGCGATAAGTATATATGCTATAAGGCAAAGGTTGTTGTTCCAGCGGTTACAGGAATGGGAAGTAATATACCAGTTGTAGGAACAGTAAGTTACAATGGAGGAATGCCAATTAAATATAACTTTGAATATATAAGTGATTCAAAAGGTGGCAGATGGGAAGGAGAGTTAATGAGCCCTACAAATTTAGGAAAGGGAGAATATGTTGTTACAGTAAGATATGAAAATCCACTGTTCAAGCCATCTGTTGTATCCAGCAGTAAGACTATAAAGTTTGAAATTAATGATGAAATAGCACCACAAATAAATATAACACAAAATGGAAGTATTATCGGTGAGCTTGTTAGAAAGTATTCACCAGTTGGTGGATTAAATGAAAGTTATAGTGGAACAAAGCAGTATTATGGAGATGTTGTATTAGAAGGATTTAATGCTTTAATGCCTTCTGACAAAATCGAATGGATAGATAATAAATTAGCGACAAGAAATATTGACCAAAAAGACTACTCATTCTATGTTGAATACAGCAGAGATCAAGGCAATACTTGGTCAAGCATTAAGAAAGGTGATAAGTTAACAATAGCAGGAGAATATTTATTAAGAGTTATTGTTTATAATAACAATAATGGACACTATGCTTATTATGATTACAAGTTTTCTATTAAAAAATAATTAAAAAGTGTTTAAAAGGCCTTCTTACATATTTACATAGAAGGCCTTTTAATAAATTATTTTGTTTTTATTTAAAAGGTAGGTGAATTTTATGCGAATAAGAAGGTTTGCTAAAAGGTTAATTGCATTATTAATGGTATTTTTTTTCTTTTTAACAAGCAATGTAATAGCTAATGAATTTATAGATGAAATAAAAGATACAATTAGAGGTAACTATTTATATAATTTTGACGAAACAAAATTTGATGGTTCAAATATTAAAGAATCAATAAAAAATTTAGGAGATATATATAGTGAATATTTTTTTGCTGATGAATTTGATAATTATTTAGAAACTTTAAATGGAGGATATGTAGGAATAGGTGTATCTTTAGAAAAAGGTGAATATGGTATTTTGATTACGGGTGTTTTTGAAAATTCCTCTGCAAAACAGTCAGGAATATTACCAGGAGATATAATTGTGGAAGTAGATGGAGTGGACGTTAAAAATAAATCGCTTGAGGATGTAATAGTTAGTATTCGTGGTAAAGAAGGAACATATGTTAAGCTTAAAATAAAAAGAAAAAGTGATTTGTTAGAATATAATTTAAAAAGAACTAAAATAAGTACAACAACAGTAAGAGGGCAAATAATTAATGGTCATATTGGTTATATTAGCTTATTCTCATTTGAAGAAAATACTAATACTGAATTTTTAAATGTATATAATAGTTTAAAATCTAAAGGAGCAGATATATTTATTTTAGATGTTAGAAATAATGGGGGAGGTTTTATAGATTCAGCAGTAAAAGTATTATCTAATTTTATCGGTAACAATAATAGCGTAATATTAACTGATAAAAATGGTATTCAAACAAAGATAAAAAGTGATGTTGTTCCAAGTAAATTAATTAATGATAGATTTATATTGTTGACAAACGAAAATTCAGTAGGTTCGACGGAAATAATAGCAGCCGCATTAAAAGATTATAACAAGGCTTTAATTATTGGTAATAAAACATATGGTAAAGGGACATTACAAGACTATTTTGAATTATCAAATGGTGATGTTATAAAGCTAACAACTCATAAGCTTTATTCACCTTATGGAAAAGAAATAAATAAAGTAGGTGTATTACCACACATATATATTGAAAATGATATTTATGAAGTGGCAATGCAGCTTACAGAAAAAGAACCAGCTTTAGATAAGACAAATTATGTGAAATTTATAATAAATGGTAAAAATTATTATGTATACTTAAATGATGAAATACATTTTAATAAATTAATGAGTGTAATTAGTAATTGTGATATGTATATTGGTGTAAAAAATAATTGGATAAAAAAGGATTTAAACTATTATAAGCAAAAGGAGAATCCTTTTATAGAAATAAAAAAGGATATAAGTAATTTGCTTTTAGAGTTACAAAAAAGGGAAATTGAGCAAAAGAAAAAAGAACAAGAAAAAAACAATATCCAAAATAACCAATCTAATACTATACTGCAAAATAAAATTGTTACTAAAAAATATGGATATGTTTCAATAAGCAGACTTAATTTTAGACAATTACCTTCTAAAAAAAGTAAAATATTGTTTGTATTAAAAAGGAATACAAAAGTTGATATCTTAGGAAGTATTAATGGCTGGTATATAATCTCTTATAAATACAAATTAGCATATGTGTATGGGAAGTATATAAAAATAGCTAAATAAGAATCAAGGCCCATCTTTTATCTAACAAAAGATGGGCCTTGATTTACTTTGGACAAATTAAATTAATATATTTAGACTTTAATTGGAATTCAACTTTATTGGCAAGAAAAGTTTCTCCATCTAAATTTACAGCAAATAAGTCGTCAGACTCTATTTTTACCCTTTTACCTTTATAGAAACTAACTTCATTAAAATCTTTATGATTTCCCTTTATATATTTATTTAAAAGGAAAGGTATTTTAATCTTATTTATTTTCCTAATATGGCAAATGTCAAATTTGCCATCAAATATATCGGAATCAGGTGTTGGCATTATTCCACCACCATAGTATTTTCCATTTGAAATTGTAGTTAATAAAGTTTCAGATTCTATATTAATGTTATCAATTTGTATTTTAAATTGCTTATTTTTGTACTGTACTAACGTATTTATAAGATGATAAAGATAGCTTGTCTTACCACTAAATATTTTTTTGCCTCTTTGAACTTTGTGGGCTATTTCAGCATCTAATCCAACACTTGCTATATTTATAAAATATTTATTAAAGCATTTTCCTACATCACATTTTTTATAATCTGATTTGATTAATAGTTCTAAGATTTTATCAATATCCATTGTTTTATATATAGTTCTTGCAAAGTCATTTCCTGTTCCACACGGTAATACCCCAAGGGCAGCATTACTATCTATAATTCCATTTAATACCTCATTTAATGTGCCGTCGCCTCCTACGGCAATAATTCTTTCAAATTTTGCTATGTTTTTGTTTGCAATTTCTATTGCATTCTCAGGGTAATTTGTAAACTCGATTGAGTAGCTTATTCTGTTTCGTTCACATATGTTTTTTATGTTTTCAACAGCCTTAATAGCACGTCCGTTTCCTGCCTTAGGGTTTACAATAAAAAGCATAATATCCCACCTTTGAATTCAAATTAAGTAGAGGTTGTATGAAGGGATAGGTTTAAACAAAATTAATAGTGTTTATAAAGCCCCTTAATAGCCACAGTTTAAATTAATAAATCCATAAAAGGGGCTTTATAAAAAAATATAATATACAGTAGTTTTAAAATAATCTTTATTTAATTACTTTATATTTAAAATCCTTCTTGCTTCATTAGGAGTTGCAACATCTCTTCCAAGTTCCTTTGCTATTCTTACAACTCTTTCAACAAGCTGTGCATTTGATTTTGCAAGCTCACCTTTATTATAGTATATATTATCCTCAAGTCCAACTCTAACGTGTCCACCAAGAAGTATAGCAAAAATAGCCATAGGAAGTTGATGCCTTCCTATGCCTGCAACTGTCCAGGTTGAACCTTCTGGAATTGACCTTACCATATATGTAAGGCTGTCTATATCAGCAGGCATACCGGATGGAACTCCTAATACAAAGTCAAAATGAAGTGGTGTGTCTAAAAGTCCCATTTTAACAAGCCTTTTTGCGTTTTCAATCATTCCTCTATCAAAAACCTCTATTTCAGGTTTAATATTAAATTCCTTCATCTTTTTTGCAAAGTTTATGAGGGATGGAAAACTATTAACAAAAACTTCATCACCAAAATTTATTGTACCCGCATCAAGTGTTGCCATTTCAGGTCTTAATTTTACAGGTGCAAGTCTCTCCTCATCGCTCATACCAACTGCACCGCCTGTTGTTACCTGTAATATTGCATCAGGGCATTTTTGTCTTATTGCATCAAGTATTACTTTAAATCTTTCTTTATTCTGTGTTGGTGTTCCATCGTCCTCCCTAACGTGTATATGGAGTATAGATGCACCTGCGATATATGCCTCATAGGCTGATTGTGCCATTTCTTCTGCAGTATATGGTACAGCAGGATTTTGTTCCTTTGTAACTTCTGCACCTGTTAATGCACAAGTTATAATAAGCTTTTCCATACCAATTACCCCCTATTAAATCTCTGTTTATCCTTTGGAACAACACAGGTTCCTGACGCTCTGCATACGACAATAGGATTATCAAGAACATCACAGGCAGAATCGTTGTTAGGAATGTTTGCAGAAGTTATAACCTTCTTTGCCTCAAACTTCATTTTCCTTGATGTATTGCCAACTTCAATTATTTCACCAATAGCTTCAATATAATCCCCAGCATATACAGGTGCTAAAAATTCAACACTATCATAGGCTCTAAAAAGTCCTTCATCTCCATCGTGCCTAATTAGAAGCTCTGTTGCAACATCTCCAAACAATTGAAGCATTTTTGCACCATCTACTAAATTTCCAGCATAGTGTGCATCGTGACTGGACATTCTTACCCTAATTACAACCTTTTCTCCAATTGGCATATCGTTACCCCCTTAAAAATATTTTCATAATATTTATATTCTTCAAACAACAATCAAATCCTTTTTTATAAGCACTGACAAAAAATTTTTTTTTTCGACAAAGAAGGAATTTGAATTTAAGTGAAGAATATATGATTATGGAGGTGAAAAAAATGATTATGGATTCTTCCATTAGGGCTGCTGTAAAGTGCAGTGAGTGCGGAAGGTACACAAGTTTTCACATAAACTTATTTGAGGCAAAAAGGCCAACAAGTAGGAGATGTTCCTGTGGAAATATCGTATTTAAAGTTAGTGCTACTAAGGGAGAAGTTGACATAGATATACCGTGTATAGCTTGTGGGGAAACACATAGATATAAATATAAAATAAAAGATTTAATAGATAAATCAGTTAATATTTTAGCTTGCCCTGTTTGTGGTATGGAAATTGCCTTTTTGGGGAAAGAATATCTTGTAGATGATATGGTTAATAGGTATATGGATGATATGCTTGAATTATTAACTCATCTTGGAGTTATAGATAAAACAAAGAGGTGGGTTATAAAATAAAAATACTACAATGGGGAGTGATTATATGAAACTATTTATCGACACTGCCAATGTTGATGAAATTAGAGAGGCAGAAAGACTTGGTATAATCTGTGGAGTTACTACAAATCCTTCTCTTATTGCAAAGGAAGGAAGAGACTTTGTTGAAGTTGTAAAGGAAATTACTGAAATAGTTGATGGCCCAATAAGTGCAGAGGTAATAAGCCTTGAGGCTGAGGGTATGATTATGGAGGCAAGGGAACTTGCTAAAATTCATAAGAACATAGTAATTAAGATACCTATGACACTTGAGGGATTAAAGGCTGTTAAGGTTCTTTCAAAGGAAGGAATTAAAACAAATGTTACATTGATTTTCTCATCAGCACAGGCTTTACTTGCAGCTAAGGCTGGTGCTACCTATGTTAGCCCATTTGTGGGAAGATTAGATGATATAGGGCATAATGGAATGACATTAATTGAGGAGATAGTGAGAATATTTGATAACTATGGAATAGAAACAGAGATAATAGCTGCAAGCATAAGACATCCAATGCACGTTGTTGAAGCAGCACTTGCAGGTGCACATATTGCAACAGTACCATATAAGGTGCTTGTTCAAATGGCAAAACACCCTATGACTGATATAGGAATAGAAAAATTCCTAAAGGATTGGGAAACAGTTCCTAAAAAATAATTCATATTGTTTATAAGAAGGCCTAACTAAAAGATGCATTTTTAGTTAGGTCCTTTATTTTTGGTTATAAAGTGCCACCAAGAGCTCCGAAAAAATGATACCTTAAAAATTGTCACCACTATATATAGTGAATAAAAGATAATATGCGCAACTATATATAGTATGTTTTTAAAAATAATTTGATTTTTTCGGAGGTCTCCCACCCAGGTGAAATGTGACATTTTTAATTATAACCTTTGTTTTCTCTAAAATTATACCTATCTTGTTTGAGGGTGATTTTAGAAAGACAGGTTGGGTTATATAGAATATCCCCTAAAGAATTGCAAAACAATAAGACCACCGAAAGTTAGATAATTTCACATTTCATCTAAGTGGCACCAAATAGTATATCACATTACATAAATATATTTTAACAAAAATATATTTGACAAACAATTAACGTAAAGAGTATAATAAAAATGTTGATTAAGGGATAAATAGTATAGCACAATAGGAGGAATTTTTATGAATATGGATTTAGCACTTGGGCTTGTTAGGGTTACGGAGGCTGCCGCAATCAATGCTTCAAAATATATGGGACGTGGAGATAAAAATGCTGCTGATGAGGCTGCTGTAGAAGGTATGAGAGCTATGTTTGATAGTCTTCCAATTAAGGGAACGGTTGTTATTGGTGAGGGTGAAATGGATGAGGCACCAATGCTATATATAGGAGAGGTACTTGGAAGCGGTGACTATGAGGTGGATATTGCTGTTGATCCTTTAGATGGTACAAGCTTTGTGGCAAAGGGAATGCCAAATGCACTTGCTGTTGTTGCAATTGCAGAGAAGGGATCCCTTCTGCATGCACCTGATATGTATATGGAAAAGCT
The DNA here is from genome assembly GCF_000472625.1 of Caloramator sp. ALD01. NCBI lineage: Bacteria > Bacillati > Bacillota > Clostridia > Eubacteriales > Clostridiaceae > Caloramator > Caloramator sp. ALD01. The sequence continues at coordinate 123,873 of NZ_AXAA01000004.1, read as the reverse complement.
TGTTGTGGGACCAAAGGCAAGGGGAGTAGTATCGCTGGATGCTCCTTTGAGTGAAAATATAATAAATGTAGCAAAGGCTCTTAATAAAGATGTATCAAATGTAACTGTTGTAATACAGGATAGACCAAGACATAAACATTTAATGGATGAGGTAAGAAAGGTAAATGCAAGATTAAAATTATTTAACGATGGAGATATACAGGAGGCACTTGCAACGTGTTTTGATGAGAGTGGTGTAGACATTATGGTGGGAATAGGTGGAGCACCTGAGGGGGTTATAACAGCTGCTGCAGTAAAGTGCATTGGTGGAGATTTTCAAGGGAGACTCTTTCCTACTAACGATGAGGAAAAAAAGAGATGTTTTGATATGGGTATAACTGATTTAAGTAGGGTTATGCAGCTTGATGATATAGTAAAGTCAGATGATGTGTATTTTGCAGCAACAGGAGTATCTGATGGAGATATACTTAAGGGAGTTGTATTTTTAGGTAAGGATAGGGCAAAAACAAGTTCTATTGTAATGAGGGCAAAGACAGGAACAATAAGATATATAAATGCTATACATAATTTAAGTAAAAGAGGGTATTAAATCTTAAAGGAGCCTATTGGCTCCTTTTTTATGTATAGTTATAATTTAAAAAAACTGAGGTTGTAATTAGAAAATGTCACATTTCACCTGGGTGGCACTTTATTGAGTAGCATATATAAAAATTATGTTATATTATATATTGACTTTGGGTATATAAAGTATATATAATATAATTAGTAATTTGGAATGGGGGAGTAATATGGATATTGATTTGGCTTTATCTTATGTAAGAGTTACAGAGGCAGCAGCAATTAGTGCCTCAAAACTTTTAGGAAGAGGAGATAAAAATGCTGCAGATGATGCGGCAGTTTCTGCTATGAGAAGGATGTTTGACTTAATTCCAATAAAGGGTAAGGTTGTAATAGGCGAAGGAGAGATGGATGAAGCTCCTATGCTCTACATTGGTGAAGAGCTTGGTATTAGAGATGAGGATAGTATAGAGGTTGATATTGCAGTTGACCCACTTGATGGAACTAATCTTGTAGCAAAGGGACTTCCTAATGCACTATCTGTTGTTGCAATTTCTCCTAAGGGAGGACTTCTTAATGCACCTGATATGTATATGGAAAAGATAGCTGTAGGAAGACGAGCAAAGGGGTGTGTTTCTTTGGATGCACCACTTGAGGAGAATATAAAAAATGTAGCAAGGGCCTTAAATAAAAAGGTGGAAGATGTAACTGTAATAATGCTTGATAGAGAAAGACATTATGGTCTTATGGAAAAGGTTAGAAAAGTAGGTGCAAGAATGAAGCTAATAACAGATGGAGATATTGCAGCGGCAATAGCGACAGGGTTTGAGGATACAGGAATAGATATTATGGTTGGTTCAGGTGGTGCACCTGAAGGAGTAATAGCTGCTGCTGCATTAAAGTGTTTGGGAGGAGACTTTCAAGGTAGGCTATGTGTAACGTCTGAGGAAGAAAAAATAAGATGTATTGAGATGGGAATAACGGATTTAAATAAGTTAATGTATATAGATGATATAGTTAAGGCAGATGATGTATATTTTGCAGCAACAGGTGTGTCAGATGGCGACCTTTTAAAGGGTGTTGTATATTTAGGTAAGGATAAAGTAAAGACACAATCTGTAGTTATGAGGTCAAAAACAGGAACAGTAAGATTTATAAATGCAATTCATAGATTAAGTTAATAAGATAGAATGTAAGGTGCCAAGTAGATGGCACCTTGTTTAATTATGTAACTGTGAACTACTTATATAGAGGTGGAGGCTTTGTAGTAGTTAATACTCAAAATAGATAAAGTTTTTCTAAGCTTATAGGGTTGTTTCATCCTAAATAATACTGCTATGGGTTTTATTATATAGCTTCTTTTTACTATGTAATTATTTTGTTTTTTAAGAAAAGTGACATTCATCATTCATTAACAGAATTATATAACTTCTGTTCTTATTTATTGAATTAGTAGGATTTTAAATTGTTAATTATGTTTAACAGTATTAGTTCTACTTTACATTTCTAATATAGAGTATTAAAATAATAATAGTCGAGTCTTATAGTCTGTTCTATTCGTCTATTTCCCCAGTTATCCGAATTTAATAAAAAAGTTTCATTATAGAGTTAAATGTCCTTATGTGTTGTAAAAATATGGAGGTGTAGTATGAATTTTGAAGAATTGAAGGGTAAGACGCTGGAGGAGCTAAGGCAGATTGCAAAGGATTATGACATAAAATCTGTTTCAAAGTTCAGAAAGAGCGAACTTATCGAGGAAATATTAAGGTTAGAAGAGGAGAAGAGCAGGGTAAAGCCTCAAGAGATTATAGTCCCTGAAATTGAAGAAGAAAAAAGTGAACCGCTTCGTGATGAGGAGATAAAGCTTCACGATATAGATGTAGAAAAGAGGGAAAAGATACAGGAACTTCTTCAGGATGCTGATACGGTTGAGGGTGTATTTGAGCTTATAGAAAATCAGCAATATGGTTTTTTAAGATTGGATAACTACCAACAGGGCCCAAGGGATATATATGTATCTCCGTCACAAATAAGAAGATTTAATTTGAAAACGGGTGATTTAATAAAGGGTAAGGCAAGGTTTCCGAAGGAGACTGAAAAATATAAGGCACTTATATACCTACAAGAGATTAATGGAATGCATCCTGAAAAGGTAATAGGTAGAAAAAGCTTTGAAACATTAACTCCAATATATCCAAATAAAAGACTAAGTCTTGAAGTTTCAAGTGGAGATTTAGCAACAAGACTTATAGATATTTTAGCTCCAATAGGAAGAGGACAAAGAGGGCTTATTGTTGCACCTCCAAAGGCAGGAAAAACTGTTCTTTTAAAGAAGATAGCAAATGCAATTACAACAAATCACCCAGATGTTGAGCTTATAGTTCTTTTAATAGATGAAAGACCAGAGGAAGTAACAGATATGCAAAGGTCTATAAAGGGTGAGGTAGTATATTCAACCTTTGATAATGAGCCGGAAAACCATACAAGAATAGCAGAACTTGTTCTTGAAAGAGCAAAGAGGCTTGTTGAGCTAAAGAAGGACGTTGTTATACTTCTTGATAGTATTACTCGTCTTGCAAGGGCCTATAACCTTACAATAAACCCAACTGGAAGAACATTATCAGGAGGACTTGATCCTGGTGCATTGATTCAGCCTAAGAAGTTTTTTGGAGCGGCAAGAAATATTGAAGAGGGTGGAAGTTTAACAATACTTGCAACAGCCCTTGTAGAAACTGGAAGCCGTATGGATGATGTTATTTTTGAAGAGTTTAAAGGTACTGGAAATATGGAAGTACATCTTGATAGAAAACTTCAAGAAAGAAGAATATTCCCTGCAATAGATATATATAAATCAGGTACAAGAAGAGAGGATCTTCTATTAAATGAGGATGAAAAATCAGCTGTTATGGCTATAAGAAGACTTCTTGCAAACGAAACAACTCAAGATGCAACAGAAAAGCTGTTAAATTCAATTGCAAGAACAAAGACAAATAAAGAGTTTGTACAGATGGCAGCAAAGGTTTTAAAGGATTAATTTAGATATTGAAAAACTATAATAAATGTGGTATAATCTAAAAAGTTGACGGAAGGTACTACATAAAGCTTATATATTATGTTAAGAATATATGAAAGAGGTGAAATAAATGAGAGATATCCATCCAAATTACAATCACGATGCAGTTGTAAAGTGTGCTTGCGGTAATACTTTCACAACTGGATCAGTTAAGAAGGAACTTAAGGTAGAAATCTGTTCAAACTGCCACCCATTCTTCACAGGAAAGCAAAAGATGCTTGTTGAACAAGGTGGAAGAATGGATAAGTTTATGAAGAAGTACAACCTAAAGATTGAAGAATAATTTCTTTGACCGGCATGCCGGTCTTTTTTCATATAATAGGATGGAGGGATATTATGTACGGCCCAAAGGATCACGGATATATTGAGGTTATAGTAGGTCCAATGTATAGTGGAAAAAGTGAAGAACTTATAAGAAGAATCAAAAGAGCAAAGATTGCAAAGCAAAATGTATTGGTTTTCAAGCCTATAATTGATGATAGATATAGTAAAACCTGTGTTGTTTCCCATACAGGTATAAAGGAAGAGGCAATATGTATTCAAAACCCAGAGGAAATATTAAATTATGTTAAGGATACAACAGATGTAGTTGCGATAGATGAAGTTCAGTTTTTTGATGAAAAGGTAGTAGATGTATGTAAAAAGCTTGCAGATAAGGGCAAGAGGGTAATTTGTGCAGGTCTTGATATGGACTTTAGAGGAGAACCCTTTGGGCCTATCCCAAGGCTACTTGCAATTGCAGAGTTTGTAGATAAGATTCAGGCTATATGTGTTGTTTGCGGAAACCCTGCAACAAGAACACAAAGACTAATTAACGGAAAGCCTGCAAAATATAGCGACCCTATTATTTTAGTTGGTGCAACTGAAGCATATGAGGCAAGATGTAGAAAGTGTCATATAGTTCCTAAGGAGTGATTTAATGAAGGGTGTTGTAGACAGGATTGAGGGGAATGTGGTTGTAATTGTTTTAGATGATGAAGATGTAGTTGAAGTAGATATTAAGAATTTTGATAATAAAGTAACAGAAGGGGATGTTGTATATAAAGGCGTATATAACTGGGTTGTGGATGAAGAAGAGACATTAAAGAGAAAAAAAGAAGTAGAAAATTATCTGAATTTATTTGATGAATAATTTTATAATGAAAAATCCAGTATTTTAAGGTATAAGATACTTAGATTGTTGACAAACCTACTTGTTAGCTGAATTTTGAAAAAGCCCCATGAAAGGATTTCAAAAGGCTCTTTCATGAGCTTTAGCAATTCTTAGCTTTTCGACTTTGGAAAAGTCCGTAATTCGGCACAGGACGTGCCGAGCCGAGCGGCCATCAGGACGATGGCATCGCGAGGGTAGGACTTTTTTAAATAAAGAAAAGCTTAGAATTGATTAGCGAAATGAACGAATGCCTTAAAATCCTTCATGGGGCTAATCAATATATAACTTTTTCAACAGCCTGAGTATCTTAATATATAAGACACTGGATTTTTTTATTTTAGTTTATCTTTTACGAACATTGGACAAAATATTACATAATATGGAGTAGGAAAAAATAAAAGGGGGGCCATATATGCCAGATGTAAGAAATAATATGTCAATTGATGTAAAACCTGAGGAAAATAGGGGAATTTGTAATCCAACACAAAATGAGCAAACTATAGAAGTTACAAATACAGAGACAAAATGCCTATGCAAAAACTATCAGTATGGAAGAAAGAAATATGTTAAGATACCTGTAGTTCTTGCAGAATTTACCGTTCAGATAGATACAGAAGCAGATATAACTCTTCCAGAGGATGCAATAGATATTAAGTTTATAGACAAAAATGTTTATTTAACTCAATGTCATCTAATTCCAGGAACTAACAAAGTATATCTTGCAGGTTATGTAAGAAAAAATATAGTGTATTCAACCTTAGGTGGAGTAACAGGAAAGGGTATAGCAGGTAATATAAGACACGCAACTTTAAACGTACCATTTGACTGTGTAACAGAGGTATGTTTTGAAAGATATCCAAAGATTTATTCAACACCTCCAAAGAAGGAGGTAGAGTTCTTAGATTGTAAAAAGCCTGGCAAGAATATGAAGGAAGATAATTATAAGCACGTAGAGATATTTAATGAAAGAGTATATTGTGAATTAGAGAACGCATATATCTATGAAACAGATATTAAGCTTGACTCAAGACCAGTTAGAGGGTTTGAGACTGAAGAAGTATTTAGAAGAATAAAGGAAAAGATGGTTGTATATGTAACAATAAAGCTTCTCCAAAATCAGCAGGTATGCTGGGATGGGCCAGTTAGTTATGAAGAAGATGAGGAAGAAAAATTTGATGAACTAAAGGTTGAATTTGAGGATGAGAAATAATTTATAAAAATCCATAAGGTATTTTGCCTTATGGATTTTTTGTATCATATATAGACACAGTCTCAAGTTTATACAAAATTAAGGTGTATAAACTTGAGACTTTTTTATTTTTAGATTGGCATATAAATTGCTTTAAAATATTAAGAAAATTCTATACACGGAGGTGGAGTGATGTCACAGGTAATTGTAAGTGGAATTATAACAGGAAGCCTTTATGCACTTGCTGCATTAGGATTGGTTTTAATATTTAAAACATCGGATGTGGTAAATTTTGCACAGGGCGAGATGGCAATGTTTTGTACATTTATCGCATATACCTTTATGACCTTTGTAGGACTACCATACTATATAGCCTTTCCCTTAACAATAATTTGTGCTGGTATTTTAGGGGTAATTGTTTATAGATTGATTATAAAGCCCCTATCAAAGTCAAATGTTTTAAGCATAATGATTGCAACATTAGGCTTAATTATGATTTTAAATGGACTTGCAGGAAATATATTTGGTTTTGAGACAAAGAGTTTCCCAAAGCTAATAAATGCAAAAAACATAAATATACTTGGTGTATCCCTTGAACCTAACAGCCTATTAATAGTTTTAATAACCTTTGCTATTATGTTGTCACTTTTCTTCTATTTCAAAACTATGGAGGGAATAGCTATAAGAGCAGTTGCACAGGATGTTGATGCAGCCAAGCTAATGGGTATATCAGTAAAGAGGGTTACAGTAACAACTTGGATAATAAGTTCAATGCTTGCAGCAACAGCAGGTATGCTAATTGCACCAACAACATTTTTAGATATAAATATGATGTCTGAAGTGCATTTAAAATCCTTCTGTGCAGCAGTTTTAGGAGGTTTTAATACATTTGTTGGCCCAGCAGTTGGTGGCGTATTGATTGGTATTCTTGAAAATTTAGTTGGTAAATATATATCCCTTGCTTGGAAAACAGTTTTTGCCTTCATATTAATCATAGTAATGTTAGTGGTAAGGCCTAATGGATTATGTGGCAAAAGCTATAGAAAGAAGGTGTAGAGTATGAAAAAATATATGAAACAGGTTATTATTTTAGCAATATTTATACTTCTTCCGTTAGTTTTTAATTTTAATAGAAGCTTTATGACTCTTTTAAATATGGCCGGAATTTATGTTGTTATTGCAATAGGTTTTAACATACTTTTAGGATATGCAGGTCAAATTTCACTTGGACACGCTGCCTTTGTAGGAATTGGTGCATATACCACAGCAATTTTATCAACAAAGTGTAATCTTTCCTTCACACTTATAATTCCAATTGTAATTTTAATAAGTGGAATATTAGGATTTATTTTAGGTCTTCCTGCCCTTAGACTTCAGGGAAACTATCTTGCTATTGCAACATTAGGATTTGGTGTTGCCTTTAGCCATATATTTATGGAATGGGAAAGTGTAACAGGTGGTTTTTCGGGTATAAAGGGAATTAATCCACCCAATTTATTTGGATATCAATTTAAAACAAGACTGTCGATGTACTATTTTATCCTTTTCTTTATTGTAGTTTCAATCATATTTGCTAAAAACCTTATTAAAACAAAAACAGGAAGAGCTCTAATGGCTATAAGAGATAGCGAATATGCAGCTATGTCCCTTGGAATAGATGTTGCAAAGTATAAAACTATAGCCTTCTTAATAAGTGCAATATATGCAGGCGTTGCAGGTAGTCTTTATGCCTTTTTATTTAGACAAGTATACCCAAATACCTTTGATGTTGGTATGTCCTTAAACATACTTGCAATGATTGTAATAGGTGGAATTGCCTCAATTGAAGGATCTGTTGTTGGAGCACTTTTTATTACCTTGATTCCTGAATTTTTAAAGAATATAAAAGTACAAAATGCATCCTTTATACTTACAGGATTATTATTAATTTTATGTGTTATGTATTTCCCCTATGGACTTGTTGATATATATAGAAGATTTAAGGTGTGGCTGAAGAAAAAGGCAGCAGTTAAAGATGAGGGGGTTAAGGTATGAACAAGCAGGCATTAAACTTTAAAGATATAACAATTGCCTTTGGAGGGTTAAAAGCTATTGATAGTCTTTCCTTTGATGTTAAAGAGGGAGAGATAGTTGGTATAATAGGCCCAAATGGTGCTGGAAAAACAACTCTATTTAATATAATAAGTCGTTTTTATAAGCAGGATACAGGAAAAATTGAGGTATTTGGGGAGGATGTAAGTTCACTAAAGCCCCACGATGTAATAAATAAGGGAATAGTTAGAACTTTTCAAAATGTAGAGCTTTTTAAGCATATGACAGTATTAGATAATCTCCTAATAGGTCAGCATAGAAACTTAAACTATAACATATTTTCAAGCCTTATAATGACAAGAAGGGTTAAAAGGATAGAGGAGGATGCAAAGAAGAGGGCCTTTGAAATATTAAATATATTAGGTATTGGAAACTATGCCTATTACTATCCGATAAATCTTCCCTATGGAATACAAAAGAAGGTAGAACTTGCAAGGGCACTAATATCAAATCCAAAGATTTTAATATTAGATGAACCTGCAGCAGGAATGAATGATACAGAGACTATTGATTTATCAAACAAGCTAAAGGAATTAAAGGATAAGTTCAATTTAACAATCATAGTAATAGAGCACCATATGCCCTTTGTTATGAATATATGTGACAGAGTTGTAGTTTTAAATTTTGGTAAAAAGATTGCAGAAGGAACCCCAAATGAAATTAAGACAAATCCTCAGGTTATAGAAGCATATTTAGGATAGGGGGGAATAAGATGCTTACAATTAAAAATCTAAAAGTCAACTATGGTTATGTTAATGCACTAAAGGGGGTTGATATATATATAAAAGGGGGACAAATTGTTAGTATTTTAGGTTCAAATGGAGCTGGAAAAACAAGCCTCCTAAAGGCGGTGTCAGGACTTGTTGAGGATAAGTCTGGTACTATTTTATTTGATGGACAGGATATAACAAATATGTCAACAGAAAAAATAGTATCACTTGGAATTAGTCACTGCCCAGAGGGGAGAAGAATATTTCCTCAGCTTACTGTTGAGGAGAACTTAAAAATAGGTGCATATGTATTGAGAAATAAAAAAGTAAATTTACAGGATGAATTTGAAAGAGTATATGGCTTCTTTCCAAAGTTAAAGGAGAGGAGAAGGCAGGTAGCAGGTACCTTAAGTGGAGGAGAACAGCAGATGCTTGCAATTGGTAGGGCACTTATGTCAAAACCTAAGCTTTTAATGCTTGATGAGCCTTCCCTTGGACTTGCTCCAATTATTGTTAATGAGATTTTTAAGATAATAAAACAAATAAATAGTGAAGGTGTAACAGTCTTATTAATTGAACAAAACGCAAATGGGGCATTAAAAATATCGGACTACAGCTATGTTCTTGAGTTAGGTCAAGTAGTATCAGAGGGAGATAGTAAGAAACTTTTAAATGATGAAGGCATTAGAAAATCTTATCTTGGTGCATAATTAATTTAAAAATATAAAGGGGGAATTTTTTATGAAAAAAATCTTATCAATCCTATTAACGCTTGTCTTATCACTATCTTTACTTTCAGGCTGTGGTAAAGAGACAAAAACAACATTAGCACAAGGGGTAGACGAAAAGACTATAAAGGTTGGAACAATAGGGCCAACATCAGGACCTATTGCAATAGTTGGAGTTCCTATGCTACACGGAATGCAGGCTTATTTTAATATGGTTAATGACTTAGGTGGAGTAAATGGTAGAAAGATTGAACTTATTGCAAAGGATGACCAATTTAAGCCAGATTTAGCACTTCAAAAGGCTGAAGAACTTGTTGAAAAGGATAAGGTATTTGCTATTGTAGGTCAACTTGGTACACCAGGATGTCTTGGAACATTAGATTATTTCAAGGAAAAGGGAATACCTGCAGTATATCAAGGAACAGGAGTTAGTGCCTTTGCAAAGGCAAAGGGTAACTACTTCCCAGTACAACCAAACTATACATTTGAAGGTGGACTACTTGTTAAATATGCTGTAGATAATCTAAAGGCAAATTCTATTGCAATAATATATGGTAATGATGATGCGGGAAAGGAAGAGCTTGAGGGGGTTAAGGCACAACTTAAGAAGATGGGTAAAGAGGATGTTTTAAAGGCAGAGGTTCCATTTAATACACAGGATCTTGATTTCTCAGCACACGTTCAAAAGGCAGCAGAGGTTAAGCCAGATGTTACTATTGTTGTTGGATATCAAAAGGCAGTTCCTGGTATTTTACTTGAAGCAAAGAAGCAAGGTTTTAAGACTCAATTTATGACTTCATATATCAATGCAGATTTAACAATGCTAACACTTGCAAAGGATGCAGCAGATGGTGTTATTGTTACAGCTTGGGTTCCAGATATAACAGATCCAAATAATCAAGCAGCTAAAAAGTTTATTGAAACATATAAAAAATACTTCCCAAATGAAACACCAAATGCCTTTGCAGCTGCTGGTTGGGTTGCAGCAGAGGTATTTGTAGAGGGATTAAAGAGAGCAGGAAATGACTTATCTTGGGAAGGATATATAAAGGCTATGGAAACATTTAAGGATTGGAATGATGGTATTGCGAAGGGTATAACCTATACAAAGGACAGAAGAAATGGCGTTGAAAAGATGTATTTTATGAAGGCAGTTTGGGATGAAAAGATGCCAAGATTTGAAAAGATATCAGACTTTGTTGGACTTGAATAGGAGTTGATATTATGCCATTTGAAATAATAAACGATAAGAGGATGTACTATGAAGTATATGGAGAAGGTGAACCGCTTATTCTATTAAATGGAATAATGATGTCTACTGCAAGTTGGTCAGCATTTGTAGGAGTACTTTCAAAGTATTATAGAGTAGTTTTGGTGGATTTAATAGACCAAGGCAGGTCAGACAAGGGAGATGCCTTTTATACACAGGATATGCATACTGATATGTTATATGAACTTACCAAAAGGCTCAATATAGATAAGTTTAACCTTCTTGGTATCTCCTATGGTGGAGAAGTTGCAATGCTTTATGCATTAAAATATCAGAATACTTTAAAATCCCTCATCCTTTCAAATACAACTGCATATACAACTAAAATTATGAAACATATTGGTGATGCGTGGGAATATGCCGCTTCACTTTATGATACAAAAAATTTTATGAAGGCGACATTACCTTATATATATTCACAAAGATTCTATGAAGAAAATTTTAAATGGATTAACGATAGAATTGAGCTATTTGATAGTTTATTTACCAAAGAATGGTATGATGGTTTTAGAAGGGCTGTTAAAAGTGCAGATGAATTAAATATTTTAGATAGGATTTCAGAAATAAAAGTTCCAACTCTAATTATAAGCAGTGAATTAGATATAATAACTCCTTTATACTACCAACTTGAAATAAAAAATAGAATAGAAAACAGCAGATGGATAGAGATTAAAGAGGCAGGACACGCATCTATGTATGAAAGACCAAATGAATTTGCCCTTGCTGTTATAGGATTTTTAAAGACAGCAGAATTTGATATTAAGATTAAATGATAGTAAGTAAACAAAAGGTGCTTGTTACCTTTTGTTTACTTATTTAATTTAGAATATTTTATATTTTTATTCAAATATAATTTATATTTATTTATAATAAAATATAGTAGAGACTAAAAAGAATTTGGGGTGAGGGGAATGATTAATTTTATGAAGACAAAGGAATTCAATTTTTTTTGTAAAAATTTATTTGATAAGTTACCTGTTCCAGTTGACTTTTTAGATAAAGATGGAAGAATTGTTTATATAAATAGATGTTTTTTAGAATTTTTAGGTTTAAATGAAGAGGATGTATTAGGAAGGGTTGTTACAGAGGTTGAACCTACCTCTAAATTTTTAGAAACATTAAAATATAGACAAGCAGAGGTGGCTAAAAGGCACGTTTTTTCAAATGGAAAAGAGGCAATTGTACATAGAATTCCAATAATAGATGAGAAGGACAATCTAATAGGTGGATTTGGAATGCTTCTATTTGATGACTATGAAAAGCTAAAGCAGGTAACAGAACAGATAGAGAAAATACATAAAGAACTTAATCTATATAAAAATGAGATAGCAAAGATGAATAGGGCAAAATATTCCCTTGCTGATATAATAGGTGAGTCAAAGCCTATGAAGCAGGCAAAATCTAAGGTTAAAAAGCTTGCCAGAGTAAATTCAAATATTTTGATTATAGGCGAGAGTGGAGTAGGTAAAGAGCTTTTTGCCCACGCTATTCATAACGAAAGTGAAAGAAATGAATTTCCTTTTGTTTCAATAAACTGTTCTGCTATTCCAGAAAATCTACTTGAGGCAGAGTTTTTTGGATATGAGGATGGTGCCTTTACAGGAGCAAGAAAGGGAGGAAACATTGGTAAGTTTGAACTTGCAAATGGAGGCACAATATTCTTAGATGAGATAGGGGATATGCCTCTATATATGCAGGCAAAACTTTTGAGGGTTTTGCAGGAGAAGGAAGTTGTAAGAATAGGTTCAAATAAGGTTGTAAAGCTTGATGTTCGTGTTATATGTGCAACCCATAAAAATTTAGAACAGCTTGTAAATGAAGGTAAGTTTAGAGAGGACTTGTACTATAGACTAAATGTACTTTCCTTAGATATTCCTCCATTGAGACAGAGAAGGGAGGATATACCTCTTTTAGTTCAAAGTTTTGTAGAGAAGTTTTATAAGGAGACGGGACTTTATAGGGAAATACCAGAGGAAGTTATGAATATATTGTGCAACTATGATTGGCCAGGGAACATAAGGGAGCTTAAAAATATAGTTGAGAGAATATGCGTCAATGCAGATGATACTGAAGTTACGGTTAACGACCTTCCAGCAGCAATATTAAATAAGACCTTTAGGATTGAACACAAGAAAAATCAAGGTTTAAAGGAGATTATGGAGAACATAGAGAAGGAAATAATAATAAGTACGCTAAAGGAGTGCAACAATAATAAGAGTCTTGCAGCCAGTAAGCTAAATATTCCAAGGGCTTCCTTATATAGAAAGATTGAAGAATATAACATAGAGAGTGAAAATAAATAATACATATGTAATAATTTGTTACACAGGAGTACCTTTAAAATGGTGCTCCTTAATTATTTTTTTTTGGCATAGTTTTTGCAATATTCATAAAAAAAGCTAAGGGGTGATGTTATGAGAAAGCACGTTGGAATTGCTGGGGTTTCTTATTATATTCCAGATAAATTTATGACAGCAAAAGAGGTAAGCGAGGCAACGGGAGGAGTTTGGACAGAGGAGGCTGTTATAGAAAAACTTGGATTTTATAAAAAGCCAATACCAGGAGAAGATGATGGAACACAGGAGATGGGGGTTAAGGCAGCACTAAATTGCCTAAAGGAATACAATATAGATCCTATGGAAATAGATGTTGTAATTTGCATAGGAGAAGAGTGGAAGGAATATCCATTAACTACATCCGCAATATACATACAAGAGAAGATAGGTGCAAAAAGGGCCTATGGTTTTGACCTGCAACAAAGATGCTGTACCTGCATTACTGCAATGAAGGTTGCAAAGGATATGATGATGAGCGATGATTCAATGAATACAGTTTTAATTGTAGGTGGATATAGAAACGGCGACTTTATCGATTATAAAAATAATAGGGTTAGTTTTATGTATAACTTAGGTGCAGGTGGTGGTGCATTAATTCTTAAAAAGAATTTAGGTAAAAATGAGCTTTTAGAGTCTGCAATAATTAGCGATGGCTCCTTTGCAAGAGATGTTGGTGTAAGATACGGTGGTACTGTAAATCCAATTAACAGAGAGAATGTGGATTATGCGTATAAGTCCCTTGATGTATTTGATGTAGAGGGAATGAAGCAGAGGTTAAATGAAAAATCAACACCAAACTTCCTAAAGGTTATAAGGGATTCGCTAAAAAAGAGTGGATATTCACAGGAGGATATAGGTTATCTTGCAATACTTCATTTTAAATATTCTGCACATAAGTATATTTTAAATGAGCTGGGACTCGATGAATCAAAATCAGTTTATCTATGTGATTATGGTCATATAGGACAGATAGACCAGATTTTATCCTTAAAGCTTGGTTTAGAGCAGGGAAAGGTTAAGGATGGAGATATTGTTGTTATGGTTGGTGCAGGCATAGGATATGCTTGGGCAGCAAATACAATCAAATGGGGAAAAATTGAAGATTAAGGAGGCAGGATTTTTATGAACTTTAGAGAAGAATATAATAGAAAGCTAAAAAGCCTTGATGAAATTTTGTATTTAGTTAAATCCGACTATGAAGTTTGTGTAGCACTTGCGGGTGCAGAACCTATGGACTTTTTAGGAAGACTTCACGAGATAAAGGATGAGGTTCAAAATGTATCGGTATTAACTTGTCTTAATATGGCTAACTACAAATTTACAAGTGAACCTGATATGGAGGGGCATTTTATAAATAACACTTGGTTCTATAGTCCGCTTACAAGAAAGGCACATCAAAATAGAACAGCAAGCTTTTTACCAAACCACCTACATCTTGCAGCAAGACAAAGATTAGGATATAGAAGGCCTAATATATTTGTTGGAACGGCAACACCAATGGATAAGCACGGCTATTTTAGCCTATCTCTTTCTGTAACCTATGAGAGGGAATATATTGAGGCGGCAGATATAGTGATACTTGAGGTAAATGAAAATTATCCAAGGACCTATGGTGATACCTTTGTTCATATAAGTGAGGTAGACTACATTTATGAAAGCAATAGAAAACCTCCAGAACTTACAATCGTTGAACCAAATGAAAAGGATATGATTATTGGAAACTATATAGCAGAGCTTATTGAAGATGGTTCGACTATACAGCTTGGTATTGGTGGAATTCCTAACGCTGTATCAAAGGCTCTTATAAATAAAAAGGATTTAGGTGTTCATACAGAGATGTTTACAGATGGAATGGTGGATCTATATAATGCAGGAGTTATAACAAATAAAAAGAAGACACTTCATAGGGATAAATTTATAGCAACCTTTGCACTTGGAACTAAAAAGCTATATGATTTTATAGACGAAAATCCAGCAGTTGAATTTAAAAGAGGATGCTATACCAATGATCCATATGTTATAGGTCAAAACTATAAGATGGTTTCTATAAATACATCCCTTCAGGTTGACTTAACTGGACAGTGCTGTTCAGAGGCAATAGGACACCTTCAATACAGTGGAACAGGTGGACAATCAGATACTGCAATAGGAGCACAAAACAGTGTAGGTGGAAAGTCTATAATTGCACTTTATTCAACTGCAAAGAATGATACAATATCTACAATTGTTCCAATGCTCTCACAGGGAGCAGCAGTTTCACTTTCAAGAAATGATGTGGATTATGTTGTAACTGAGTATGGAGTTGCACCGCTTAAGGGAAGAACAATAAGAGAGAGGGTAAGAAATTTAATTAGTATTGCACATCCAAACTTTAGAGAACAATTAAAGAAGGATGCAGAAAAATATATGATTTGGTAGGAGGGGGATTATGGGAAAGGTAGAATTAAAAAAGGTAGAGCTTAAAAATGGAGAGGTAATTGGCTATCGTGAAGGGGGAGAAGGAAAAACAATTCTTCTTGTACACGGCAATATGGTTTCCTCAAGGCACTGGGGAGAACTGTTAGAGAGACTTGCAGACGAATACCACGTTGTTGCAGTAGATTTAAGAGGTGCAGGTGAATCAAGCTACAATAGACCAATTGAAACATTCAAAGACTTTGCAGAGGATATTAAGCTTCTATGTGATGAACTGAATTTAAGGGATTTTCTACTAATAGGATGGTCTATGGGTGGAGGAATCTCCCAAAGATTTGCAGCAGACTATCAAGGTTATGCCAATAGTCTAATACTTTATGAATCAATTCCCTGTTCAGGGTATTCATATCACAAAAAGGGACCAAATGGCGAATTTTTACCTGAATGTTATCAAAATAAAGAAGAACTATTGCAGGATAGAATCCAATTAAAACCTATGATAGATGCCCTTGAAAATAACAATAGAGCCTTTATTAAGTATCTTTGGGATCAACTTGTTTTTAATGTTGTAAAGCCAAGTGATGAAGAGTATGAAAAGCTTTTAGATGACATATTTATGACAAGAAATCTAAGGGATGCAGCTTGGGCAGCCCACAGCTTCAACATCTCCCATATGTACAATGGTGTAACACAGGGGAGTGGAGAGGTCGATAATATAACTATACCTGTTAGAATCTTTGCTGGAGATAGGGATTTGATTGTTCCTTCAAACTTAGCATACTTTACTGCAAAGGAAATTGGTGATAATGCAGAGGTTGTAATTTTAAATGGCTGTGGCCATACTCCACATTATGATAATATAGAGCTTGTATTACAAAAGATAAAGGAATTTTATAGATAAGTAATTTAAGGTGCCAAATACTTACCATAGTTTCCCCTTATACTGTTTTGGCACCTTTTTTCTTTAAGTGTATAAATATGATAAGGTGTCTAAAATATATACATTTTTTAAAAAAGATAGCCGCTTAAAGTACATTATTTAAAGACTATTTTATGGCATATAATTTGCTTTTACTTTTTAAAAGGCAGCTGACTCTATGGCAGTTGACCTTATATAAAAAAAAGGGGGGATTTTAAAATTTTTTAAAAGCTATCTTTAAATTTTAAATAAGTGGGGAGGTTTGGTTATGAATAAGAAGGATTTAACTGTATTAGTTATTTTGATTTCAGCAGTATTAATGTTAATAGCTCAATTTACTAAAAATAATATGTTGTTTGCACTTTCTTTTCCTTTTGTATGTATAGCTTGGATGTGGCTTGGTGCGATGAAGAAGGATGGCGTTAGAGGTAGGGCGAAGGTTTCACTTATTTCAATACTTATAATATGGTTAATTGCCTTTTCTTCTATGGTTTCAATGAATAGTACTGAAGTGACTGGATATTTCTTAGGCCTTCCAAAGGCAACAGCTATAATGGTATATGGTGTATGGGTTGCATCATTTTTAGTTGTAACTTTAGTTTATGCATTAAGGTTTGATAAGGATTACATAACAAATGAAGATATTAAGGAATTTAATCAAAGAACAGGTGCTAATATAAACATAGAAGTGACTGAAAACAATCAAGGGAAATTGAATATGTAATGGGGGGATAAAAATGTCAGCCATTAGAGTTGTTATGGTTATTTATATGTTGGTGGTTTTGGCAATAGGTTATTATGCGATGAAGCAGACAAAAAGCTCATCAGACTTTTTTATAGCAGGTAAAAAACTTGGACTTATAGCTCTTGCAATGGCATCCTTCTCAGCTGCGATTTCAGGATGGGTTTTTGTAGGTGGACCAGGACTTTACTTTAGTATTGGACAAGGTTCTCTTTGGATGACTTTCCCAACAGCTATATCCTTTGCAATGGCCTGGATAATACTTGGTAAGAGAATGAGATTACTAACAGAAGTAAACGACTGTATGACTACACCAGATGCAGTATATGCACGTTATAAATCAAAGTGGGTTAGCGGTATTGCAGCAGTTGCAATATTAGTTGGACTTGTTCTATATCTTGCAAATCAAATAACAGCCTTTGCATTTATTCTATCTCCTATATTTAAAATAAATTTCCAATGGGCTGTATTAGTTGGAATGGGAATAGTACTTATATATTCTGTTGCAGGTGGAATGCTTGCAGGTGTTTATACAGACGTTTTTCAAGGAACCTGTATGATTATAGCTTCAATAATAATATTTACATTATGTTTAGTTACAGGTAGTGGAACACAAAATATGGCAGCTAATATTGTTGATGCCCTATCAAAGGATGCGGTAGGTGCAAAATTTGTGAATCCTTGGGGTATAATGCCTGCAATAACAACAATGAGCTGGTTCTTCTGCCTATCCATAGGTATAGTAGGACAACCCCACATAGTTCATAAATTCTATATGGTTAAAGATGTTAGAAAGATGAGATGGGGAGTTGTTCTTGCAGCAATAGGTGGAATGCTTGCAGGACTATTATGGTTTGGTGTTGGTTTAACAGTAAAATATTTATCAGTAACAGGAAAGCTACCAAAAGAGGCAGTAGAACTATTAAAGAAATCAACCGACAACACAATAGTTGTATTCTTAAACTACTATACTCCAAAGGTAATAGCAGGAGTTGTATATGCAGGTATAGCATCAGCAATAATGTCAACAGCAGACTCCTTTATAAATATAGCTGCAGCAAGTGCAGTAAGGGACTTACCCTTTGCCTTTAACAAGAAGCTAACTTCAAAGCAAGAGCTTTTTATGGGAAGAATAGTTGTGGTTGTTATAGCTGTAATTACAATTGTTCTTGCATTAACACTTGGACCTAAGGGAATTGCTCTTCTTGGTGCATTTGGTTGGGGTACATTTGCAGCAGCATTGGCACCAGCTATAGGTATTGGATTTAACTGGTCAAGAGGAACAAAACAGGCAGCCTTTGCTTCAATAGTTGTAGGACTTGTTTGCAATGTAGGGCTTGAAATAGCAAAGGTTTTAGGAGCAGGGTTCTACAAAACATATATTGCACCAAAGGGAATATATAATGGTACATTATCCCTATGTCTATCGATAATTGTATATATTCTTGTTTCATATATGACTAAAGAAGAAAAGCTTGATAGGAAGGTTGAGGCAGTATTAGAGGCATAGGAAAAGGGGCTAATCAGCCCCTCAGATTGTTGACAAACCTGTTCGTTAGCTAAATTATGAAAAAAGCCCCAAGAAAGGATTTCAAAACGGCATATTTCATAAGCTATAGCAATTCTTGATTTTCGACTTTGAAAAAGTCCGTAATTCGGCACAGGACGTGCCGAGCCGAGCGGCCATCAGGACGATGGCATCGCGAGGGTAGGACTTTTTCAAACAAAGAAAATCTTAGAATTGCTTGGCGAAATGAACGAATGCCTAAGAAATCCTTCTTGGGGCTAATCGTTATATAAATCTTTAAACAGTATAAGGGGCTAATTGGCCCCTTTATTCATACACACAACTTGATTCTGCATAAGCCTTAGATGAAGGTTTAGAACAATTTTTTCTCTCATCTTATAAAAGCAATCTTGTCCCTTTATATTTTCAACAGGTACAACATCCTCACGGCACATAAGTTCATTTATCTTATACCTTACTATTTCACATACTATATTTTGATTAAAGTATCCCTTATCTTCACATACAAAGTGATACTCAAGGGGGATAAACTTTTGTTCCTTATTTGTTTTTATCTCAGGTGGATTTATATAGCTTATTTCAGTTGTACACTCAAAGGGAACAAGATAGGTTAAATATCTAATATTTCCGCTTGTGCCCTTTGAACTTTGGCAGCGGGCAGAGGCGTATTCTAATACTTTTTTTATGACACCACGTATAAATACTTTTTTAGTTCCAGGGATTAATTTACATTCCTTTAGCTGAAGTGTTTTCTTAGATGCCTTAATACAGACAACAGGTTCGCAAAACCTTACTGAGTTTTCAAGTTGAAGGCATATTTTGAATTGGCTTATTACAACTGGTACATTTATATAACTAACGTCACTACAGCAGGGCTCTTCAGGTTCATTTTCACATTCAGGTATATTTTTTGAGCTTATAAGTATAGGGTCGCACTCTCCATCTTGACCTCCCCTTGATGCCTCATCAACTTCATCATTTTCATTCTCCTCTAATATATCCACAGTTAAGTTGGGTTCTTCTTTAACATTTAGCTCTTCACTTCTTTTAGATTTACTACTCATTAAACCACCCTAAATTAAACTTCATTTTATATTATGAAGTAGCTAAAAGGATGGTTACTATTTATTTTTGATGATGTATAATTATTATAGTAATTTTTGGAGGGGATTATATGAAGATAAAAGCAGTATGTCCAAGGGATTGTTATGGAGGTTGTTCTTTGATTTTAGAGGTTGCAGATGGAAGAATTACAAAAGTGGAGGGAGATAAAGAAAACAGGGCAACAGAAGGAATAATATGTAGAAAAGGAATTGAATATATAAGTAGAAATTATGGAAAAAACAGATTAAAGAAGGCATTAAAAAGAGTTGGAGAAAAGGGAAAGGGAGAGTTTAAAGAAATTGATATAGAGGAAGCCTTAAATGAAGTTGCAAAACGTATAAAGGAAGTACAAGAAAAGGAGCCTTTATCCTTTTTATTTTACAAGGGAGCAGGGGAGATAGGAACAGCCTCAAAGGTATACAATAATTTTATAAATCAGTTAAATGGGTATACATATGTTTATGGAGACCTATGTTCTGCTGCGGGGCTTGAGGCAGTTAAGGCTACATATGGAAGTGTTGAGCACAATGCTCCTTGGGATTTAGAAAATGCAAATCTTATTGTTATTTGGGGTAAAAATCCTGCTAACACTAATATTCAGGAATTAATTCATATAAAAAGGGCAAGGGAAAAGGGTGCAAAGGTTGTTTTAATTGATATAAGAAAAAGTGAAACAGCAAAATACGCAGATTTAGTTATAAACCCTGAGGTTGGTACAGATTTAGTTCTTGCAATGGCAATACACAATTATTTAATAGAAAATAAAAAGTATGATGTGGATTTTGTTGAAAACTTTACATATGGATTTGATGAATTTAAGGCCGAGGCTAAAAGATATACTTTAGATTATGCAGAGAGAATAACAAAGGTTTCAAAGGAAGATATAGTTTATATAGCTGATATGATGGCGAGCATTAAACCATTTACATTGATTTGTGGCTTTGGAATACAAAGACAAGCACAAGGTGGGCAAACTGTAAGGGCAATTTCCCTTTTACCTGCACTACTTGGAAGTGTAGGAGTAGTTGGTGGTGGTTTTAGATATTCAAACCATACAAGACCAAGGCTAAATATACCAAAGATGTTAAAACCAATTAAGAATATAAGAGGAATAAACGTAGTAAATATGGGACAAGAAATAAAAGAAAAAGGAATAAAGTGTATGCTAATTCAAGCTGCAAATCCAGTAGTGTCAAATCCAAATTCAGGGGCTCTAAGGGAGGCACTTAAAGAACTTGATTTCTTAGTTTGTATTGATACAGTAGTATCGGAGACGGCAAAGTATGCAGATATAATACTTCCTGCAGCTTCTACCTTTGAATATTATGATGTTTTAAGGTCCTATTGGCATCCGTATGTTATGCTTCACGAAAAGGTTACAGAGCCACTTGGAGACTCTATGCACGAGAGCAGGATATATAGAGAACTTGCAAAGAGGATGGGACTTAATGAAGAAAAAATACCAGAAAACAATTTAGAATTTGTAGAGTCTATTTTAAAATATTCAAAGATTAATGCTACTATTGATGATTTAAGAAAAGGGCCATACTTAACTGATGATTATAGTGAAGTAGTTTATAGGGATAGGATATTTAAAACACCATCCGGCAAGATAGAATTCAAATCTATATTACTTGAGGAACAAGGTTTTGATGGTGTGCCAAAATATAAGGAGAACAATTTAAATAATGGTTTTAAGCTCATTTCTATTCATAATAGAGATGTAATAAACTCACAGTATTTAAATATACCTTCAATACAAGATAAATTAGATAATCCATATGCATATATAAACATTGATGATGCTAAGGAGATTAATATAGAAGATGGAGAAAAAATAAGAGTATTTAATGATAATGGAAGTGTAGAGCTAAATGCTAAACTTACATATGATATAAGAAGGGGACACGTTATTGTACCCTTTGGACAGGATATAGATTTAAACTCATTAATTAAGGGGCAGAATACCGACATAGGACTTTGTACAGTTTTTCATAACATAGAAGTTAATATTGAAAAAGCAAAATAGGGGGATGAAATTATGTCAGAAATATTTGTGGAGGTTACTCGCGGACCTTTGGTGGAATGTGTTCATAGGGGTGATGCGGTGGTTGTAGATAAGACTGGAAAGGTTTTAGCATATTCTGGAGATGCCTATAAACTTACCTATATTCGTTCTGCTGCAAAGCCAATACAGACAATGAATGTAATATTATCTGGTGCTGCAGATAGGTTTAATTTTAATGATAAAGAAATAGCAATAATGTGTGCGTCCCACTATGGTGAAGAATTTCATATTAATACATTGAATGAAATGCTAAAAAAGATAAACATTAAAAAAGAGGCTCTTTTATGTGGGGAAACCTATTCAATAAATCAAGCATATAGACACAAACAGCTAAAGGAAAATCATAGTATAACGACTCTAAACTCAGACTGTTCAGGTAAACATATAGGAGTTGTTGCAACCTGCCTTCATAAGGGATATGGACTTATAGATTACAACACAAAGGAACATCCTGTCCAGAAGGATACATTAGAGGTTGTTGCAAAGGTGTGCGATATTAATAAAGATAAGATTATAATAGGTGTTGATGGATGTAGTGTTCCTGTATTTGGTATGCCAATCTATAATATGGCATTAGGTTATGCAAGAATGGTTACAGGGTATGGATTAAATGAAGAATATAAAGCTTCAGCAGAGAGGGTATATAATTCTATGGTAGCCCATCCTGAAATGGTGGCAGGAACTAATGGTTTTTGTACAGAGCTAATTAAGGCAGCCGGTGGAAAACTAATCGGAAAGCTTGGGGCAGAGGCTGTGTACTGCATTGGTATTAAGGATTTAGGAATAGGAATAGCAGTTAAAATAGAGGACGGAAACTATAGAGCCCTTTATCCTGCGGTTATGAAGATATTGGAGGATTTAAAGATACTAAATTATAATGAAATAAATAGGCTCTTAAACTTCAAAAACCCTCCAAATCTAAATAATAAGGGGGTTAAGGTAGGAGAGCTTAGGGCGGTTGTTGAGATGAAAAAGATATGATAATATGTTAAAAAATAATATTTTATAAGTAAAAGAGTTCCATTAACAAATATTTGATAGTGGAACTCTTTTACTTATAATTAAGCTTATAGTTTTTATAAAATGAGATAACTCAAAATTTAATTATTAGTAGTTCTGTGGATAATGTGCTTAATGGAGGAGACTGTTTACTACTAAAGAGTTCTTTATGGAATTACTAACTATAATATTATTTGCATTTCCTATATTTCCTCTAAATCCCGGTACAAATTAGATACATTTTAGTTTATTATTATAGTAAATAAGTCCTAATAGTATATTAAAATTTATCTAAGCACATATCAATAAAATAACATAAATTTAATAACATCTCATAATTGCTTTATCTTTGTACATATAAATTCCTCATAGTCTACATACAATTAAACTCTTTTTAATTAGCATCCAATAAATTATAAAAAACCACATTATTTTGATTATCAAAATAAGGGTGATATATAGGTATTTTTGGAGGTGTCACTATGTTTAATATTACACCTATTTTAGGTTTTAAATTTATTTATGGAAATTTTAAGGATATTATAGATTATTTATTTACATTAGATAAGATTTGCCTATATTCTGCAAATGGAGAGATTCTAAACAATATTATATTTAATAATCTACCTTTAGTGGAGAAGTATTATTTAATACCTGATGGAATTAGTGCTGTATATTTTGCCAAAAAAATTAATGGAGTAGAAGTAAATAAGATTGCAGGAATAGAGGTTATGCAATATATAGTAAACAATAAAGGAGATAGACCTATATATTTATTTGGGGCAAAACAAGAAGTAAATAATAGATTAACTGAAAAGTTAAAAAGACAGGGTGTTAATGTAGTAGGAAATAAATGTGGATTTGGTTATGATGAGGGAAAAGTAATAGAGGAAATAAACAACAGCGGAGCAGAGATATTGTTTGTAGCATTGGGTTCACCTTTGCAGGAAGAATTTATATATAGAGCCTTTAACAAATTAAATGTAAGATTAATTGTTCCTGTTGGTGGTGCCTTTGATGTTCTTTCAGGTTATAAAAGGAGGGCACCTAAAGTCTTCATAAGATTAAAATTGGAGTGGTTTTGGAGAGCATTAAATGAGCCAAAAAGGTTTAAAAAGATATTTTCGATTTTATTATTTAATTTTTATATTTTGGAGTTAAGTTTAAAACTTAAACAGCTTAATTTAAATTATGCTACACAGGAGGAGGAGATGTAGTTGCAATTTGTAGTTATATCAATATTTTTTTTACTACAGATTTATTATTTAGGATTTATTTATTATTATAGTTTAATATCCTTGTGGGGATTTAGGCTAAATAAAAGAAAGGATTTTAAACCTATAAAATCCTTTGCATTAGTTGTGGCAGCACATAATGAGAGTTCAGTTGTAGGAAGTATAGTGGACAATTTAAAAAAGCTTAATTATCCAAGGGAATTATATGACATATATGTAATAGCTGATAATTGTACAGACAATACAGCAAGCATAGCAAGACAAGCAGAGGCAATTGTCTATGAGAGATTTAATGATGAGCTGAGGGGTAAAGGATATGCACTTAAGGAATTTTTTGAGGAGTATTTATTTAATTTAAAGAAGAAATATGATGCAATATGTATATTTGATGCAGATAATCTTGTTTCAAAGAACTTTTTGCTAAAAATGAACAATAGATTATTAGAGAGGAATAAAGTAATACAAGGTTATTTAGATACAAAAAATCCAGATGATTCCTGGATTACAGTATCAAGTGCATTAGCTTACTGGATAACAAGTAGAGCTTTCCAGCTTGCAAGGGAGAATTTGGGATTATGTGCAGCATTAGGTGGTACAGGCTTCTGTGTAGACTACAATACATTAAAGGAATTAGGATGGAATGCATTAAGCTTGACAGAAGATTTGGAGTTTTCTATGAAATGTGTGTTAAAGGGGATAACTGTGCATTGGGAACACGAAGCCAAAATCTATGATGAAAAACCTTTAACGTTAAAGGCATCCATAAGACAAAGAATTAGATGGATGCAAGGACACTGGGATTGTGCATACAGATATACAACAGCCCTATTTAGAAAGGCTATTAAGGATAGAGATATAGTTGCGTTAGATGCTGCATTTTACCTATTACAGCCATCAAAGGTAATAGCCAATTTATTTGTTTTGGTAATGTTATTTCTAAAGATTTTATTTCCAGAGATATGGTTCAGTAAAATAATATTACCTCTTTGGTTATTAGGAATAAGTTTAGGGATTAATTATATAATTCCAATACTAATATTAATAAAAGAAGGAGTAGCATTAAAATATATTTTAGGTTTAATTCCTTGTTATTTTTATGGTTTAACTTGGTTCCCGGTTACAGTTATGGGATGGATAAAGAGAAAAGAGAAACAATGGGTTCATACGATTCATACAAGAAGTCTAACAATAGAAGAAATACAAAATAGAGAAGGAAGGGATGGAGGTGTAGATATTGAACAAAGTTGTCAGAGTATTTAGTTTATATCTAACATTTGTCATTGTTTTAATATTTAAGATATTAGTATTTAATAATATTGTGAATATAAATAACAACTTAATTAATTTTATCTCATTATTGGGAGTAGCTTTTATTTTATTATTTATATTGAGTTTATTTGGAACACAAAATTTTATTAAATATAGTATAGTATTTAATCTATTAATATCATTTATATTGATAGTAAATATACTGAATTATACCTATTTTAAAGACTTAGTATCAATATTTAATTTAAGAAGTATAAAATATATAGATGATGTATCAGAATCAATAAATAGAAATTTTTCTATTAATTTTATGTTAGTTTTTGTAGTGGATATATTATATGTAATTATTATAAGATTTGTGTTTAATAAGATAAAAAAGGATATATTAAATTTAAAATATATGGATATATTAACGAAATTATCAGTTTTAGCGTTAGCTGGAGTTATATCAGTAACTTCCACAGTTGCATATGCTAAAATGAAAAATAGTACAGTGTTTAATCAATTTTATAATAAGCATATGATAGCCTCATCAACTAATATTTTAATGTATCATTATTTAGACTTAAAGAGATATATAAAAAATATATCCTCCATATATAGTACAAACGAGATAAAGGAAGCAAATGACTCTTTGAAATATTATAACGAAAAAGATTGGCTATATGGTAAATATTATGGTAAAAATTTATTGTTATTACAATTAGAGTCCTTTCAAGGTTTTGTAATAGGGAAAAAGATAAATGGTATAGAGATAACACCAAATTTAAATAAATTAGCAAAAGAATATTATGAAGTTCCTAACTTGTATATTCAGACATCTATTGGTGGTACATCAGATGCTGAGTTTGTTGTAAATAACGGTTTATTATCCATACCGGATATACCTGTATATTATACAAATAATAAATTTAATAATTCTCTACCCAGATTATTTAAAGATTTAGGATATAAAACCTTTGTTATGCATCCCAATGATGAGTCATTTTGGAATAGAGGTATTGTTTATAGAAATATTGGAATAGATAGATTTTATAACAAAAATGATTATAAAATAGACGAAAAAATCTTATTAGGTTTATCAGATGAAAGTTTTTTAAAGCAAAGCATAGAGTATATTAAGTTAATGCCAAAACCCTTTTATAATATGGTTATAACAATGTCTACCCATTATCCATTTAGAGATAAAAAGTTTGAAAATGAATTAAATGTTGGAGAATTAGAAGGTACATTGATGGGAGATTATTTAAAGTCAATTCATTATTTGGATAGGCAAATAGGAATGTTCATTGATAGTTTAGAAAAAGAAGGTATATTAAAAGACACAGTTATAATAATATATGGAGATCACCACGGAATACCATATAATTTTAGGGATGAGCTGTCAAAGTTTTTAAATATTAAAATTGAGGATGACTATGATTGGTATAATCAATTCAAGGTTTGGGGACTTGTAATGTTGCCAGATAAAGCTGTTACAGGTAAGACAGAAGGCATATATGGACAGGCAGACATATATGCAACAGTTCTACATCTTTTTGGAATAAACAAACCAACTACAGAAATTAGTAAATCTGTATTTAGGAAAAAGGATTATGTATATCTACCACAGGGAATATTTAAAGAAAAAAATAGGGTATATTTAATGTTTACTAATAAGTATAAAGATTATGATTTAAATGAGTTAAGGAGAATTGATAAAAGAATTGAAGATAAAATAAATAAAATACTAAAGAATAACAATATAATTGTTAAATATATCAATAGATAGAATATGTATTGTATAAAGTTTTTGATTAAATCTAAAAATAAAATTTCTAAAAATTGTTGAAATATAATATATATATAGTGTAAAATAAATTTGAAAAGTGAATAAGAGCGTCAAGGGTGCTTATTTTAGCTTAATAGGGAAAGTGGTGAAAATCCACTGCAGCCCCCGCTACTGTAGACGGAGACGAATCCTAACCACTGGGAAACTGGGAAGGTAGGAGGAGGATGACCCGTGAGCCAGGAGACCTGCCTTTGATGTGCTAATCCTTCGGAGGGAAGGGAATGGCAAAGTTTTGAATAACAGCCTGCCCTTTTTGCAGGCTTTTTTATTTGGTAAGTTCAAACATTATATGGAACTTACTTGAAATAAAAATAAAAGCTTCCATTTCCTTGGAGGCTTTTTTATTTTACATAGATTGGGGGATTAATATGGAACTTTTAAGGGATAGTTTAAACCAAATACAACCATTATATGAAGAAAAAATAGAGGAAGCGTGGCAGAGAATTGATAATCTAACAAAACCTATAGGAAGTCTTGGAACTTTAGAAAAGATAGCGGCAAGGATGGCTGGAATAACAGGAAATTTAGTAAATAGTCGATTAAAGAAAAACATTGTTATTATGTGTGCAGATAATGGGGTTGTGGAGGAGGGTGTAAGTGCTTGTCCTAAGGATATAACAAGAATAGTAACAGAAAACTTTACAAGGGGAATTACTGGTGTATGTGTCTTTGCAGATATGGTACAGGCAGATTTAACAGTGGTGGATATAGGCGTAGATGCTGAATTTAATAACACTAAGATAATAAATAAAAAGATAATGAGGGGAACAAAAAACATAGCAAAGGGGCCTGCAATGGAGTATAGGGAGGCAGTTGAGGCAATTGAAGTTGGTATAGCTATTGTAGATGAGCTTGTTAAAAAGGGATATAACCTTTTAGGAACAGGAGAGATGGGAATTGCAAATACAACAACATCTGCAGCAGTTTTGTGTGCATTATCTAATCTTGAACCAGATGTTGTTGTAGGTAAGGGAGCAGGTTTAACGGAGGAACAGTATAGACACAAGATTGAAGTTGTAAAGAGGGCACTTGATGTAAATAAGCCAAATCAAAATGACCCGATAGATGTTTTAGCAAAGGTTGGAGGACTTGATATAGCAGGATTATGTGGATGTTTTATAGGAGCTGCCAAAAATAGAGTTCCAATTGTAATAGATGGTTTTATATCATCTGCAGCAGCCCTTTGTGCAGTAAGATTAAATCCTAAAATAAAGGATTATATATTTCCATCCCATCTATCTGCAGAACCAGGTGCAATATATATGATGAAGGAAATAGGACTTGAGCCTATGCTGAATCTAAATATGAGATTAGGTGAGGGTTCAGGCTGTCCATTTGCCTTTTTTATAATAGAAGCTTCCCAAAAAATGATGAGGGATATGGGCAGTTTTGAGGATGCTAACATAGTGAATAATTTTCTTATAGATATAAGAGAGGAGAAGGCAATATGATAACGCTTGTAACAGGTGGGGTGAGATCTGGAAAGAGTAGTTACGCAGAAGAAATCTTAAGTGGTAATGATGATGTTGTCTATATAGCAACATCACTTGCTGAGGATGAGGAGATGAAGGAGAGGGTAAGGCTCCATAGATTAAGAAGACCAAAAGAATGGAGAACCTTTGAGGGGTATAAATGTTTAAAGGAGGCAATTGGAGAAGAAAAAAACTACCTTTTAGACTGTGTAACAAATTTAGTTTCAAATATTATGTTTGAGATGACATACCAGTTAGATGATATAGATGAGGAGACAAAGCTATTGGTTGAGGGGAAGGTTTTGGAGGAGTTAAAAAATTTAATTCAAGCGGTTAGAAATATAGGAGGAAACTTAGTTTTAGTTACAAATGAGGTAGGATACTCTATTGTACCAGAAAACAAAATAGCAAGAGCCTTTAGAGATATACAGGGAAGGGTAAATGTTAGGCTTGGTAGCCTTTGTGATGAAGTTTTCTTAGTAGTCTGTGGTATTCCTGTAAAAATAAAATGATTAAATCTTTAATATTAACACTTCAATTTTTAACAAGGCTACCAATACCTGTTTCAGTAGAGATAGACAAAAAGACTTTATCAAGGGGTACATTTTTCTACCCATATATAGGTGTATTAATAGGCTCTTTAGGATACATACCCTATTATTTATTACACCCAATAGATAATCAAATAGCAGCACTCTTTTCAGTTTTATGTTTAATTGCTATAACAGGAGGCTTTCATCTTGATGGATTATCCGATACCTGTGATGGTTTTTTTTCCTCAAGAAACAGAGAGAGAATACTTGAAATAATGAAGGATTCAAGGATAGGAGCCTTTGGAGTTGTTGCAATTGTATTTGATATTTTAACAAAGTTTTTACTCCTATCTAAAATATCCTATAAATCAATGCTACTTACTCTTATGTTTTCCCTTGCCTTTGCAAGACTAACTGCTGCCTTTATGTTTACCTTTGGAAAAAGTGCCAAAAAAGATGGTTTAGGTGCTCAAATTACTCAAAACAGGTCAGAACTTTATTATATATTGGCATTTTCAAGCTTTATGCCTATTGCATTTTGGTATTTAGGATATGTAGCATTTTATATATTTTTTATTGATTTAGCCTTTGCAATACTTTTAATGTTAAAGTCCTATAAAACAATTGGAGGACTTACAGGAGATGTCTATGGTGCCTGCATAGAAATATGTGAGGTAATAGGTTTTTTTATAATGCTTTTAAAGTTTTGAGGTGACGCTATGCTGAATTTGTATCTTTTAAGGCACGGAAGTGTTGAGTCAAACGAGCATAAAAGATATATAGGGGTAACAGATGAAGAGTTATCCGAGATTGGGCACAATCAGGCTAGATATATGAGTAAAAAAAGTAATGTAGAGTTTAAAAGAATAATATCAAGTCCCCTTAAAAGATGCAGGCAGACGGCTGCCTATTTTGGAGATTTTGAAGTCGATGAAAGGCTGTTGGAACTTAATTTTGGAATATTTGAAAAGAAGGACTATATGCAAATTCAAAGGGAGTTTAAAGAGGAGTATAGTGCCTGGTGTAGAGACTATAAAAATTATAAGATTCCACAGGGTGAGAGCCTTATGGAGCTTTTTAAAAGAGTTGAAGATTTTTTAGATGATATAAAAAAAGAAGAAGGAAATATATTAATTGTAACATCAGGAGGAGTAATACGTTGTATGCTCTCCTTAGTATTTGAAAGTTATGATTATTTTTACAAATTTGAAATAGAAAACTGTAATATGTCAATAATAACAACCTATGATGGTTGTTATTGGTACATAAAAAAATTAAATGGAGGGGTCTAAATGAAAAACAAAAAACTGTTTCTATTTTTAATTTTATTTCTTTTACCCAAAATTGTATATGCAATGCATATAGGAGAAGGATTACTGCCACCTTTTTGGGCAGCCCTTTATTATGTTTTAATGTTTCCATTTGTAATAAAGGGAGCGATTGAAATTAAAGGGGCAAAGGAAAAGGAGATTAAGATGCTAATTGCACTATCTGGAGCTTTTATTTTTCTTTTGTCTGCACTAAAGCTTCCATCCGTTACTGGTTCTTGTTCACATCCTACAGGAACAGGACTTGCGGCAATTTTATTTGGGCCTTTTGTAACAGCGTTTTTATCTATGATAGTTCTTATTTTTCAAGCACTGCTGTTGGCCCACGGTGGAATTACAACACTTGGTGCAAATACCTTTTCAATGGGAGTAGTAGGACCATTTATAGCGTTTTTTACATATAAACTTTTAAAGAATAAAAATAGAAATTTAGCTGTATTTTTAGCAGCCTTTTTAGGTGATTTTACAACTTATATCATAACGTCTGTGCAACTTGCACTTGCCTTTAATAAAGCAGGATTTTTAAGTTCCTTTATTAAATTTATCTCAATATTTGCAGTTACGCAAATTCCCCTTGCAGTTATGGAGGGAATATTAACGGTTGTTATATATGAATATATAACAAAAAACGCATCAGAAGAATTGAAGATTTTGGAGGTGAAATGATGAATAGAAAAAATGTGTTTTTACTTTCCCTTTGTGCATTTTTAGTTGTTATATCCCTATTTGTAGGCTCAAGGGGAGGTGAATTTGGAGGTGCAGATGACCTAATTGAGGAGAGGATTGTTGAAATAGATGAAAACTATAAGCCTTGGTTTAATTCAGTATGGGAACCACCATCAGGAGAGATAGAAAGTCTTTTATTTGCACTTCAGGCGGGATTAGGTGCATATTTTATAGGCTACTATGTAGGAAGGAAGAAGAATGTTAAAGAGTGTGGATATGTATTCAAGAAATAGCAGTGCAAGATATATACATCCTGTGGAGAAAATGCTGTTTTGTATAGTTTCGATTGTAATAGTAAGCAACTGTGAAAATGTTAAATTAATTTTTATAAATTCAATTGTAATAATTTTTTTACATATATATTTTAAAACACCAAAGAGGTTAGTTTTAAAGTATGTATTTGGTATAGTAGGATTTTCCTTTTTATCAGCTGTTGTTTATTCTTTTGAACTTGGAATAGGTATTTTGATAATAATTCTTTTTAGGACGCTTTTTTGTTCATTGATGTTAACCCTTCTTATCTTTACAACCCCTATGGATGATATCATAGGTACTATTAAAGGTGTTTCCTTTTTAAGGGATACAGCAGAGATTATGGAGATGATGTTTAGATTCCTATTTGTACTTGAGGATGAACTTATGATTATAAATAAATCAATGAGGTCAAGATGTGGATTTTTGGGAATAAAGGCAAAGATAGAGGATACAGGAAGGCTCTCTGCTGTCCTTTTTATAAATACTTTAAAGAGATACAGAGAAGTAAAGGATGCACTAAATACAAGATGTTATGTGGGTAGAAGTTCAAGTCTTCGAAAATTTAGTTTTAGTCCTAAGAGATTAGCCTTTATAGTTTTATATCTATCTATATTAACATTTTTATCCTTTTAAAATTTAGGAGTGATTATATGAAGATAATGGTACAAGGTACATCATCATCCTGTGGAAAAAGTTTAACGGCAGCAGCCCTCTGCAGGATATTTTTTAAGGATGGATATAGTGTTTGTCCCTTCAAATCTCAAAATATGTCTCTAAATTCATTTGTAACAATTGAAGGATATGAGATGGGAAGAGCACAAGCACTACAGGCATATGCTGCAAATATTGAGCCTGAGGTATATATGAATCCAATTTTGTTAAAACCTACAACAGACCATAAAAGTCAAGTTATATTTATGGGAAAACCGATTTCAAATATGGGGGCAAAGGAGTATTTTACCTTTAAGCCTAAATTAAAAAACAGGATATATGAAATATATAAAGAAATTGAAAAAAAGTATGACGTGGTTGTTATAGAGGGTGCTGGAAGTCCTGCAGAGATTAATCTTAAGAAGGATGATTTTGTAAATATGGGAATGGCAGAGATGGCAGATAGTAATGTGATTTTAGTTGCCGATATAGATAGAGGAGGAGTATTTGCTCAAATTTATGGTACCTATATGCTCCTTGAGGAGGAGGAAAGAAAAAGAATAAAGGGAGTTATAATAAATAAATTTAGAGGTGATAAATCACTGCTTGAGCCTGGTATAAGGATGTTAGAGGAACTTATTCCAGTAAAGGTTATTGGAGTAGTTCCATATTTTGAATTCAATCTTGATGATGAGGACAGTGCATCGGGATTTAAGAACTTTATAAAAAATGGAATAAATGTAGCAGTTATAAAACTGCCTAAGATATCTAATTTTACTGACTTTGATTGCTTTAAATTTGAGGAGGATGTATCTCTAAAGTTTATTTCAAGACCAGAGGAGATGGCTGACGCGGATTTGGTTATCCTTCCAGGAAGTAAAAATACTATATCTGATTTAAGATGGTTAAAGGAGAAGGGCTTTGATAGTGCAATAAGAAATTTTGAGGGGATTGTATTTGGTATATGTGGTGGATATCAAATGATGGGAAAAGAAATATTTGATAAATATGGTGTTGAGGTTAAAGAGGGTACATATGAAGAGGGAATAGGTATATTTGATACAAAGACTTTATTTTTAGAGGAAAAAAGGCTTGAGAGAGTAGAAGGCACTGCCTTTTTAAATAAAATTTATGGGTATGAAATACATATGGGAATTACCATAGATAATAAAAATCCATTTGTGTTTTTAAAGGATAGAATGGATGGAGATTGCAGGGAAGATAGGTTCTACGGAACTTATGTTCACGGAATATTTGATTCTGGAGAATTTAGAAGTTATATATTAAACAAAATAAGAAGAAAAAAGGGATTAGAGGAAAGAAGGTCGGAGGATTTAACAGATATAAGAAATCGAGAGCTTGACAGGTTGGAAAGGATTTTTAGGGATAACATTGATATAGATTATATTTATAAGCTACTATGATTGATTTAATTTTGGCAGTTTTTATTGATTTTACATTAGGAGACCCTGAAAATTTTCCACATCCTGTTAAGCTAATGGGTAAAATAATATCCCTTGAGGAGAAGATTTTAAGAAGGATTTTTAGAGATAATATGCTTTATTTTGCAGGTTTTTTGATTGTATTTATAAATATTACTCTATCATTTTCAATTCCATTTTATATTCTTAAAATTCTAAGTCCTTATAGGGCAATATATCATATTGTAAATATATATTTGCTTTATACTACAGTTGCAGCAAGGTGTCTTTCTGATGAGGCAAAAAAAGTTTATAGGGCTTTGGAAGAGTCGTTAGATTTAGCAAGAACAAGGTTATCTTATATTGTTGGACGTGATACACAAAATTTAAGCAGAGAGGAAATAGTACGAGCTACCGTAGAAACAGTTTCAGAAAATACATCAGATGGAATAATTGCACCTCTTTTTTATGCAAGCATATTTGGTGCACCTTTAGCTCTATGTTATAAGATGATAAATACTATGGATTCGATGCTTGGATATAAAAATGAAAAATATAGAAAGATAGGATTTTTCCCAGCAAAAACAGATGATGTTGCCAACTTCATACCTGCAAGGTTAACTGGAATATTAATGATTTTAACTCATCCATTTCAAATAAAAAGGTCCTTAAGAATTATGCTTAGGGATAGGAGAAACCATAAAAGTCCAAATTGTGGGTATCCAGAGGCTGCAACTGCAGGAATACTTGGAGTACAGCTTGGTGGCAGTAATTATTATTTTGGTGAGCTTGTTGAAAAACCAACCATAGGCGATAAGTTACGACCTCTTGAGGCAGAAGATATAAATAGAACTATAAAAATTATGTATCTTACAGAAATTTTATATTTAGCTTTTTATATAGTAGTTTGGTGGTGTTTAAAATGAGGCACGGTGGATGTGTATATGAATTTTGTAAAGATAAAGTAATAGACTATTCAAGTAATATAAACCCAATAAGATATAATGCAGACTTAAAGTCTATTAAGGATGCCTATATTTATCCAGATATTGAATATAGGGAATTAAAGGATGCTGTTTCAGAATACTTAGGGTGTAATAGAGACAATGTTGTTGTAGGAAATGGTGCGGTTGAAATTATAGATGCCTTTGTTTCTGCATTTAAAAGGGTGGTTGTGTTTATTCCTTGTTTTAGTGAATATGTAGATAGGGCAAGGATAAGAGGACGTAATGTGGTTAGATTTAATTTAAATGAAAACTTCAATATTGATTTAAATAGGATTTACGATTTAGAAAAGGATGACCTTCTAATACTTGGAAATCCCAACAATCCAACAGGTTATAGGATAGAAGAGGAGGTATTAAAAAAGATATATAAAATTTGTAGAGAAAGGGATGCCTATCTTCTTTTAGATGAGGCCTTCTATGAGTTTTCTTGTGATTACGATAGTATCCAACTTTTTAAGGACAAACAGGGTGTTGCTGTAATTAGGGCAGCAACTAAGTTTTTTTCACTGCCAGGCATTAGATTAGGATATGCCTATGTATCAAGTGAAATAAAGCAAAGGATAGAGGAGTTACTTTTACCTTGGAATGTAAATGTTTTTGCAAATGCCTTTGCATTAAAATTTTTAAGGGATAAGGAATATATAAGATTATCTAAAGAGTTTATTGAAGAAGAAAGAAGATATATGATTTTAGAATTAGAAAAGATTGAAGGGATAGTTGTATATAAAACACAGGCAAATTTTATATTGATAAGGCTTTTGAAACATAATGAAGA
Organism: Caloramator sp. ALD01; assembly: GCF_000472625.1. Lineage (NCBI taxonomy): Bacteria > Bacillati > Bacillota > Clostridia > Eubacteriales > Clostridiaceae > Caloramator > Caloramator sp. ALD01. The sequence goes on along the minus strand of NZ_AXAA01000004.1, from coordinate 88,487 downwards.
GACTATATTTAAAAGGATGTTACAAAAAGGGATACTTATTAGAAAATGCTCATCCTTTGAGGGATTAGATAATAGATATATAAGAATTGCTATAAAGGATAGAGAAAATAATAAAAAATTTTTACAGGCGTTTAGGGAGGCTTTATATGATTAGTGCTGTTGCCTATGGCAGCTTAGGGGAAATTTTGCAGGGAAGGTATAAAGGAATAGATGTTCTTTGTTCTTTTCCAGTAAATCTATTTACAAGAGTTTATTTAACGGAGGATGTAAGAAATACATATGAGTATGTAAAAACCAACTCCTTTATTAAGGAGATTTCAATTAAATGGGAAATAGAGGAAAAATATTTTGCTTTAATAGAGTCCAATATTCCAAAGATGAAGGGATTTGCCAGTAGTACAGCTGACATACTTGCTGCATATATAGCATTATTAAAAAGGTATAAAAGAATATTTAATATAGAAGAGCTTGTTAAGACAGCAATTGAAATAGAACCAACTGACAGCATCATATTTGATAAAGCAACATTATTTGATTATAAAGAAGGAAAATATATAAGAACACTTGGAGATTATTTCAAATTCTATTGTATATGCTTTGAAGGGATAGAGGGTGTAGATACATTAAGTTTTAATAAAAGTGCCAAAGTTCCACTTCAGGAAGTAGATGACCTTGTTGAGTTATTAGATGAGGCTATTAAAAATAAATCGGCTGAAAGGCTTGCTTATGTTTCTACCCAGAGTATCCTGAGAAATCAAAAAAGACTTCCCTATTTGTATTTAAATGATATATTAGATATTTGTAAAAAAGTTGAGGGTTTAGGAATAGTTGGTGCCCATAGTGGTAATATGATTTCTATTATATTTGATGATAAGGAAAAAAGGGATTTTTATATGGAGAGAATTGATTATAAAATGAATTTTTACCCCCTTGAGACATTGAGAAAGGATGAAATCTATGAAGTCAATAATGATATCAGCATTAAGTAGCGGCAGTGGGAAAACACTTTTTACGGCAGGATTAATAAGACTTTTAAGCAAAATGGGGCTTGATGTTCTTCCGGCAAAGTCAGGTCCTGATTATATTGATACGCAGTATTTATCACAAGCGGCAGGATGTATGGCACAAAACATTGACTTTCATCTTCAGGGAAAGTTAGGTGCAAAGGAGTGCCTTTTTATTGAGGATAGGAATTACCTTGTCATTGAGGGAGCTATGGGATATTTTGATGGTATATATAATACATTTGAAAACTCAAGCTTTGACATAAGTAATACCTTAGATATAGATACATTACTTATATATTCTCCAAAGGGAGAAATGTTTTCAATGATTCCAAAGATAAAGGGGGCTGTGGATTTTTCCTGTGGAAGGATAAAGGGAATAGTTTTAAACAGAACAAATAGAAGGATTTATGAGATTATAAAGCCTAAAATTGAGGAATATGTTGGGATAAGGGTTTTAGGTTTTATTGAGGAGGATGAAGATTTTTCAATTAAATCAAGGCATCTTGGGCTTGTGCAGAGCCAAGAGGTGTATAATTCTTCTCTAATAATAGATAAGATGTCGGATAAAATTAAAGAAAATATTGATATGGAATATTTGATGGCCCTATTTAAAGATTTAAATTATTATAGAAGATTAGAGCTTAATAAAAGAGATGTTGATGTATGTATATTAAAGGATGTAGCCTTTTCCTTTTATTATAGAGAAAATATTATGCTTTTAGAAAAGACGTGTAATGTTTGCTATGTATCACCCTTAAGGGACTATTCTATACCAAAGTGTGATTTTTTATATATAGGTGGCGGTTATCCAGAAATCTTTAAACACGAGCTATCCTTCAACACAAGTATGAAGGCTTCGATTAAAAGATATGCAGAGGATGGAGGGTATATTTATGCAGAATGTGGGGGGCTTATGTATTTGACTAAGGAGATAGATGGTGAAGAGATGGTGGGTGTTTTTGATGGTAGGGCTAAAATGACAAACAAACTTCAAAATTTTGGATATGTAGATTTAAAGTTACAGGATGAATTTTTAATTGGAGATTGTAACGACACATTTACAGGACACGAGTTCCATAGGTCAGTAGTAGAAATTGATGATAAAAGGTATGTTGAGGTAGAAAAAACTATGGGTGATGCAAATTGGAGATGTGGATATAGATATAAAAATGTATGTGCAATGTATCCACACATAAGCTTTATGGGAAATATAGAGGCCTTTAATAAAATGTTAGATAAGATAGAAGGGAGAAGAGGAGTATGAAGGCAATTTTACTTATTGGACACGGTAGTAGAGCAAAGGAGGCAAAGGATGTTTTTATAAAGGTTTCAAATGGGCTTCAAGAAAGAGTGAAAAGTAAGGTTTATATAGCCTTTATGGAGAATGCAACTCCGAGTATAGAGGATGCCTTTGTAAGTATTAGGGAGGATGGAGTAAGATATGTAGATGTTTTGCCCTATTTTCTATTTGAAGGAATACATATAAAGGAGGATATTCCTGAGATTTTAAGGGAGATGAAGGAGAAATACGATGTTGAAATCGAATTTAAAAGACCTATCGAGTATCACGAACTAATTATAGATATTCTAATTGACAGATTAAAGGGGGCAGGAATTTGTATATAAAAAATCCATATGAAATAGAAAGAAGGAGTTTTGAAATTATACGTTCTCATATAAAGGGTACATTTAATGAAGGGGAACTAAATGTAGTTATGAGAATGATACATACAACAGGTGATTTTGATTATGAAAATATTGTTGTATTTAAAAATAAGCCTGTTGATTGTGGAATTGAGGTATTTAAAAGAGGAGTAAATATATTTACAGATACTAAAATGGCGTATTCAGGTATAAACAAAAGAAGGTTGAAGGAACTATCCTGTAGTATTGATTGTTTTATAGATGATGAGGAGGTTTTTAGAAGGGCAAAGGAGAAGGATATTACGCGTTCTATGGCTTCAATTGATAAGGCAGTTGATTTAGGATTTGATGTATATGTTATAGGAAATGCTCCAACAGCTCTTTTTAGGCTAATTGAGCATATAAAGAATGGAAACGTATCTCCAAAGCTTGTTATTGGTGTACCAGTTGGATTTGTTGGGGCAAAGGAATCAAAGGAGGAACTTAGAAAATTAGATGTTCCTCAAATTACAACTGTAGGAACAAAAGGTGGAAGCAATGTAGCGGCTTCAATAGTAAATTCAATTTTATATATGGTGGGATAGTATGTTTGAGGTTATTGATGGTAAAAAGCTAAGATGTGGATATACAACGGGTAGCTGTGCACAGGCTGCAACATTAGGATGTATATATCTATTGAAGGGAATTGTATTAAATGAGGTTGAAATTGAAACTAAAGTGGGAATTAAGCTGAAGATAAATTTATATGGACATACCTTAAAGGATGGATGGGCAACCTGTTATGCTTTAAAGGATGCTGGAGATGATTTAGATGTAACAGATGGAATAAAAATATATGTAAAGCTTAGGGAGAGGCAGGATTTTAAGGTTTTAATTGATGGTGGTGTAGGGATTGGAAGGTTTATAGAGGACACACCCTATGGCAAAAGGGGAGAGGCAGCAATAAATAGGGTTCCAAAAGAGATGATAGAGAAGGAGGTTAGAGGACATTTAAGGGGGGCTGATGTTATTGTATATGCTCCAGAGGGGGAGGAGGTTGCCAAGAAGACCTTTAATGGTCGGTTAAAAATAGAAGGAGGCATATCTATTCTGGGAACTACAGGCATAGTAAGGCCTATGTCTAATGATGCACTTTTAAAAACTATTTTTATGGAATTGGAGCTTAAAAGAAAAAAGACTGATGAAGTTGTTATGTGTTTTGGAAATCACGGAGAGGAATTTGCAATAAAAAGAGGCTTAGATGATACGGTTATAATATCAAATTTTGTAGGAGATGCATTGCAATATGCAAAAGTATTAAATTTCAAAAAAGTAACATTGGTAGGTCATTTTGGTAAACTATGCAAAGTGAGCATAGGGGCCTTTAATACCCACAGTCATATATCAGATTTAAGGATGGAGTCCTTTGTTTATTTTCTTGCGAAAAATCACATATCTTATGAAGTGATAGATAGGGTGGATAAAATGGCAACAGCAGAGGAGGCTGTGTGCTTTTTAGTGGATAATGGGTATAACTTTGTTATTTTGGATATGCTTAAGGGAGCTATAAATAAGATAAAGCAGCTTGTTAAAAATGATATGGAGATAAGAATAATAATGTATACATTTAGAGGTGATGTATTTGATAGTTGTGGGGATAGGACCTGGTAATTTAAAATACGCAAGTCTTGAGGCAATTGAAAAAATTAAAAATTCAAATAAGGTTTTGGCCTTTAAGAGAGTTGCAAAGGATATAGAAGAGATTTGTAATCCAATAATTATAAATGAATTAGAAGAATTAATAAAGCATAAAGATGCCTGTTTTGTGGCATCGGGAGACCCTTGCCTTTATGGTGTTTTAGATTATCTTATAAAAAATAATATAGAGATAGAGGAGGTTGTTCCTTCGATTTCTTCTATTCAGTATATGTTTTCTAAAATAAAAAGAAGCTGGTCAAATGCTAATATTATAAGTCTTCACGGTAGAGACTTTAAAGATATAGGTTCAGGTATTTATGCAATATTTACTGATAGGATAAATACACCAAATTTCATATCAAAAAGGCTATCTGATATGAATAAAAGAGGACGTATGTTTGTTGGGTATAACCTATCCTATTCTAATGAAAGGATATTAGAGGGCAACATAGGAGACTGTTTTGAAGAATTAAGTGATTTAAGTGTGGTGATTTGTTATGTGGATTAAGGATGAGGATTTTATACGTTTAAAGGTTCCTATGACAAAGTTTGAAACAAGAATTATATCCTTAGCACTTCTTGACATTAAGGAGGGAGATGTTCTTTTAGATATTGGAGCTGGTACAGGTAGTATTTCAGTACAGGCAAGTAAATTAGGTGCAAAGGTTATAGCAGTTGAAAAGGATAAGGATGCAATAGAGGTGTTTAAAAGTAACATTGAGAAGTTTAATGTTGATATTCAGGTAATAAATAAAAGGGCAGAGGATGTAATTTTAAATTTAGACTTTGATAAATGTTTTATAGGCGGTACAGATGGTAATATTAATTTTATTTTAGAACTTATAGATAAAAAACTTAAAAAGGGTGGAATTATAGTAGCAAACTTTGTAACCAATAAATATATACAAATGGTAGAAAAACTAAAGGATTATGAAGTTGAAATAAGATTACTAAACATATCAAAATACGATGGAGTTTTATATAGAGCCAATAACCCTATTTTTATTGTAAAGGCGGTGAAAAATTGAAGTTAATTGGAGTGGGAGTAGGCCCAGGAGATATTGAGCTTTTTACTTTAAAGGCAATAAATGCAATTGAAGAAGCAGCATATATATTTATACCCGAGAGTAGAGGGAAATCAATAGCCTATGATATAGCAAGGCCTTTATTGGAGGATAAGTATAACATTATATTCTTAGATATACCTATGGGATGCGGTAGGGATTTGTATAAAACCTATGCAGAAAGGATTTTTCGTACATCTGAGGGCAAAACATCCGTATTTTTAACCCTCGGAGACCCAAGTATTTATAGTACATTTATTTATATAGCAGATGAAATAAAAAATCTTGGTGGTGATGTTTCGACAATTCCAGGAATTCCATCCTTTATTGCAGCTGCAGCATTGATAGGAGAACCGCTTCTTAGAAAGGGAGATAAAATGATTGTTTGTGATTCTATTGATGAAATAGACTTGAAGGGGTTAGATGCCGTAGTTGTATTAAAAACATTAGACAAGGAAAAAATATTAAATTTATTAGAAGAAGAGGGATTTAAATATTTTTATATTAAAAGGTGTACTCAGAAGGATGAGATAGTTTTAACTGATAGAGAAGATATACTTAAGGATAATGATTATCTTTCAATGATTATAGCAAAAAGGAGCTGATTTTATGGTGTATTTTATAGGTGCAGGCCCAGGAGATGTGGATTTAATTACAGTTAAGGGAAGAAGACTTTTAAAGGAGGCGGATGTTGTTATATATGCAGGCTCTTTAGTCTCAACAGAACATCTAAACTTTTGTAAGGAGGGGGTTGAGGTTTACGACAGTTCATCTATGAATTTAGATGAAATAACACAGATTATAGGTAATGCATACAGACAAGGGAAAAGAGTAGTTAGGCTTCATACAGGAGACCCTACATTATATGGTGCAATACTTGAGCAGATGAGGGAGCTTGATAAATTAAATATACCTTATGAAGTAGTTCCGGGAGTCTCTTCCTTTACTGCAAGCTGTGCAAGGGTTAAGAGGGAATTTACAGTTCCAGAGGTTACGCAAACGGTTATTTTAACACGTATATCAGGAAGAACTCCTGTTCCAGAAGAGGAGGACTTAGAAGTTTTAGCAGCCCATAAATCTTCAATGGCAATATTTTTGTCTGTACACGAAATAGATAGGGTTGTTGAAAAATTAAAAAGAGGCTATCAGGATGAAAATGTACCCTGTGCTGTTGTTTATAAAGCAACGTGGCAGGATGAAGAGGTTATTGTAGGAACATTAAAGGATATTGCAGATAAGGTTAAGGATAAAAATATACGAAGGACTGCTCAAATTTTAGTAGGATATTTCTTAAATGATAATGGTACATATAGTAGGTTGTATGATAAAAATTTTAGTCACGAATTTAGGGATGCTCTATGATTAGTATTATATATTTTACAAGCTATGGGGAGGAAATTGCTTATAAATTAAAGCAGCATTTTAAAGATGCCTGTATATTTAACAAAAACACCTATAAAGGAAATTTAGAAAATATATTCAATAATTCAAGGGTTATCATATTTATATCCTCAGCAGGAATAGCAGTAAGAATAGTATCTAAATTTTTAAAATCCAAGTATCAAGACCCAGCAGTGCTTGTTATTGATGATGCTGCAAATTTTGTAATAAGCCTTATCTCAGGACATATTGGTGGTGCCAATGAACTTTGTAGGGAGGTTTCACATTTTTTGAGTGCAACACCTGTTATTACAACCTCAACAGATATACATAACATATATGCAGTTGATTTGTTTGCTAAGAAAAACAATATGATAATTGAAAATATAGATAATCTAAAGCTTATTTCCACTGCAATGATTGAAAAAAAGGAAATTGATTTAATTAAGGATATAGATGTTGATTATGATTATAGATATAAGAGTAAAAATTCCAATATAGCTCTTTACATAACTTATAAGCGGGTTGAAGAAGATAGACCGCATTTGATTTTAAGACCTAAAGTTTTAAACGTTGGAATAGGATTAAGAAGAGGTGTGGATTTCAATACCCTATATAACAGCCTATTGACTACCTTCTTTTTAAATAATTTAAGTATAAATTCAATAAAGGCAGTTGCAAGCTATGAACTTAAAAGGGATGAGGAGGCACTTTGGAGGCTTAAGGAAAGGCTAAATGTACCTCTTATTTTCTTTAAAAAGGAGGAAATAGATATGGTTGATTGCGATAGAGATGAATTTGTGTTTAAAAGCGTAGGGGTTATGGCTGTTTCAGAACCCTGTGCAAAACTTCTTGGGGGTAGACTTATAGTTAAAAAATTTAAGAAGGATGGAGTTACAATTTCTATTTGTTTGGAGGAATAATATGGGAAAGATTTATGTAGTATCAATTTCATCCGGGAATATTTTAGATATGTCAAATAGAGCAGTAAAGGCAATAAGGGACTCAGATGTAGTTGTTGGTTATACAGGCTATGTAAGCCTTATTGAAGAGTTATTAAAGGATAAGGAAGTTTACTCAAATTCAATGAAGGGTGAGATAGAGAGGTGTAGGTATGCAATAAAAAGGGCAAGGGAAGGTAAAAAAGTATCAATTATAAGTTCAGGAGATGCTGGACTTTATGGAATGGCAGGCCCAATCTTCGAGATGGCAGAGGATTTGGAGGTTGAATATATACCAGGAATTACAGCAGCCTTTTTGGCAGCTTCACAGCTTGGAGCACCTGTAATGCACGATATGTGTACTATAAGTTTAAGCGACCTTTTAACTCCCTTTGAAGTAATAGAAAGAAGGATTAAATCAGCAGCAGAAGCAGACTTTGTAATTACACTATATAATCCTAAAAGTCTTGGAAGAATAAATCACCTGCAATATGCCATAAATATCATAAGACTCTATAGAAGGGATGATACTCCTGTTGGAATTGTAAAAAATGCATTAAGAAAAAATCAAAAGGTTATCATAACAACAATTAAAGAAATAGATTATGATTTGGTTGATATGTCAACTGTACTTATAATTGGAAACAGCCAGACCTATATAAAGGATGGTTATATGATAACACCAAGGGGGTACAAATATTGATATGGGTAATTGGAGGAACCTATGAAACAAGAATTTTATTAGATAAATTAAAGGAAGATTATATATTGACTGTAGCAACAATAGATGGAAAAAGGGAATATGAAGAATATAATCCTATTGTTTTAAAGTTAGATTTTAATGATATGCTTAAATTTATTGATAAATATAACATTCATACTGTTGTTGATATATCCCATCCCTATGCAGTAAATGTAAGCAAAAATGCGAGGGAGGCCTGTAAACTCAAAAATGTCCTATATTTAAGATATGAAAGAGAAAGGGTGGATTTAACCGATTGTATAGTTTTTAAGGATTACAGTGAATGTAATGATTATATAAAGACAAAAAAAGGAAATTTCCTATTTACGATTGGCTCAAGAAATATTCATATATTTGAAGGGGAAAGAGGAGACAGAAGGTATATATATAGGATTTTACCCTCAGTTGAGAGTATAAATGAATGCTTAAATAATAATATTGATATAGATAGAATAATTGCACTTAAGGGACCATTTTCGGTTGAGTTTAATATGGCTATTTTAAAGGAATACAAAATAGACTATATAGTTATGAAAAATAGTGGTGTTTTTGGTGGAACAGTTGAAAAAATTAAAGCTGCTAAAAACTTAGGTGTAGTTCCACTTGTAATTGATAGGGAAGAAAATAAGGGACTTAATATAGATGAAATATTAAATATATTAAATTCGGGGGCGATTCTATGATTTATATGATAGGAGTTTCTAAGGATGTTCCCCTTAATATAAGGCAGAAACTATCCTTTACAAAGAGCAGATTAATGGATGCTCTTTTAAGTATAAAGTTATATGTTGAAGGATGCGTTATTCTTTCAACCTGTAATAGAACAGAAATTTATGTTGAGGGCGACAATAAGGTAGATGAAATAATAGATATATTAGGATTTAGAGATTTTAAGGATACTTTTTTTTATAAAGAGGAAAGGGAGTGTATAGAGCATCTTTTAAATGTTGCCTGTGGGTTCTATTCAAATATATTAGGAGAAGAGCAGATTTTAGGTCAAGTAAGAGATGCTCTTATAGTATCTGAGGAATTGAAGGTGATAAGTGGAACTTTGAAAAGACTTTTTGATGTTGCGATATCCTGTGGAAAGGAGTTTAGATTTAAAAGTAGCCTGTATAAATACCCAGTATCATCCTCTTCAATTGTGATAGATTATTGTAGAAAAAATGGAGTTAAGAGATATATGCTTATAGGATATGGTGATGTAAATAGGTTAACTGCAAAATATATATTGTCAAATGAATTTGATATTCTTTATATTGCAGTTAGGGATGTAGAGAAGGTTAATATAGAAGACAAAAGGGTTGTAGCCATTAATTTTAAGGATAAGGCACAATACATAAGAGATGTTGAAGGGATAATTTGTGCAACCTCAGCACCACATACTGTTTTAAGAAGGGATGAATTAAAGGATTTTAGAGGATATATTTTTGATTTAGCAGTACCAAGGGATGTTGAGGATGTAAAGGATTTAGTAGATGTTGTCTATTTTGATATAGATACAGTTACATCAATTAATGATAGAAATGTTGAGATGAGAAGAAGGATTATGGAAGAAAATAGGTATATAATTCAAAAATACAGGGATGAGTTTATCAACTATATAAAGATTAGAGGTTTATCGGATGTCATAAGAAAACTTCAAAAAAGTTCAGATAATGTTTATAAAAAGAGGCTTAAGAGGTATATAAATAAATACCCTGATAGTGATTTTAAAACATTAGAGATTTTATTTAAAAGTACCTCCGATGCCTATGTTAACAGGGCAATAGAAGTGTTAAAACAAGAATTGATAGAGGGAAGAGGAGAGGAATGTTTAAGGATAGTAGAGAAGATATTTATGATATAAATGTTGGTTTTTTAGGTATTTTCCCAAGAAATATAAGGGTGCTTATAATAGGAGGAGGAAGTGTTGGTTTTTTAAAGGCTAAGGGGCTAATAAAACAGGGTATTAATAACATTGATGTAATATCAAGGGAATTTATAGATGATTTTTATAAAATTAAAGTTAATTTAATTTGTGAAGAGGTAAGCATAGATATATTAAATAAATATCATTTTATAGTTGTTGCAGTAGAGGAATATAAGGATATAAAGGCTATGCTTGATAATCTAAATAAGCTTTATGTTATATGTGCAGATAGCAGGGAAGGAAATTGCTTTGTACCTGTTGTTATTAAAAGTAGGGGTTTTTCTTTAGGTATAACATCTAATGGAAGTCCTAAGGGTACCTGCTTTTTAAGGGATAAGATATTAGACTCTGTTTTAAGATATGACGAGTTTTTATACGAAACAAGAAGAATAAGAGAAGAAGTAAAAATGCTTGATGAAAAGGATAAAATAATAAATTTTATATATACTGATGATTTTTACTTTTTTTATCTAAAGGGTAAGCATAATTTAGTTTTAGAACTTTTTTTTGGAGGTTTTTATGATAAGGGTAGCAACAAGAAAAAGCACGCTTGCACAGGTTCAGGCAGATAAAATCATTGAATTGATTAAAGAAAAATTGAATGTAGAGGCTAAAAAGGTTTTATATACAACAAAGGGAGATAGGATACTTGATAAAACATTAGATAAAGTTGGTGGAAAGGGACTATTTGTAAAGGATATAGAAGTTGCACTTTTAAAGGGTGAGGCAGATTGTGCAGTGCATAGTATGAAGGATGTTCCCTTTGATTTAAATGATGAATTTGAAATAGTTGCAACTCCTGTAAGGGAGGATGCAAGGGATGCCTTTGTTTCAATAAGTGGACAAAGTTTCTTTGAACTTAGGAAGGGTGCAAGAGTTGGTACAAGTAGCAGAAGGAGAGCTATGCAGCTATTGAGTTTAAGAAGTGATTTAGAAATTGTACCTATAAGAGGAAATGTTGAAACAAGAATTAGAAAAATTGAAGAGGAGGAGCTTGATGGGATAGTTCTTGCGGCTGCTGGACTTAAGAGGCTAAATCTTGAGGCGATAATAACCGACTATTTTGATGTTGAAAATTTTATCCCAGCCTCAAATCAAGGGATATTAGGGGTTGAAGTTTTAAAAAAGAGTTTATATAAAGAACATTTAAAGAAAATAGATGATGAAGAAGTACATTTTTGCTGTATGGTAGAAAAGTATGTAATGAAACTTTTAAATGGAGGATGTCATAGTGCCTCCTGTGCCTATGCAAAGTTAGATAGAGATAGAATTTATATTATTGCTGCAAATGAGGTTTCGGGAGTTTTAAAGAAAGGAAGCATAGAGGGAAATAAAGAGGACTACATTAATTTGTGTAAAAAATTAGTTGAGAGGATTGTTTAGGAGGATAAGTATGGGAAAGGTTTACTTGATAGGTGCAGGTCCAGGAGATGAGGAACTTTTAACTTTAAAGGCATTAAGAATTATAAAAGAGGCTGATGTTATTTTATACGATAAATTGGTTAATATTAATATTTTAAACTATGCAAAGGATGAGGCAAAGCTTATATTTTGTGGTAAGGAGGCTGGAAAGCACTATAAATCTCAAGAGGAGATAAATGAGTTAATTATAAAGTATGCAAAGGAGGGATATGTGGTTGCAAGGTTAAAGGGAGGAGACCCTTATGTATTTGGTAGAGGTGGAGAGGAAGCTATAAGATTATTTGAAGAGAAGATAGATTTTGAGGTAGTACCAGGAGTAACTTCTGCTATATCTGCTTTAAACTATGCAGGCATACCTGCTACTTTTAGAGGTGTATCACAGGCAATACATATATTTACAGCTAAGAGTGAAGGTAAGTTAAATATAGATTATGAAGTAGTTGCTAAATTAGAAGGAACATTGGTATTTTTAATGGGACTTGGGGAGATAGAAAATATTACAAATAAGTTAATTGAATTTGGAATGAATAAGGGTACCCCTTGTGCAGTAATAGAAAATGCTACAATTAGTCGACAGAGGGTATGTGTTGGTGAACTTTGTAATATATCAAATAAAATTAAGGAGCAGAAGATAGGAACACCAGCAATATTTGTGGTTGGGGATGTTGTAAATTTTAGAGAAAAACTTAATTGGTATGAGAATAAGCCATTGTTTGGCAAAAGGATATGTATAACTCGTCCAAAGAAACAAGCAGTAAATCTTAAAAATAAAATATTAAGCTTAGGTGGAGAGGTTTTGGAATTACCTTCCATAAGGATACAGAGATTAGATGGAAGTATAGATGGGTATATAGATAGAATATCAAGCTATGATTATATTATATTTACAAGTGTGAATGGAGTCGAAATATTTTTTGATGAGTTAATTAAGATGGAATTTGACATACGTAAAATTAAGGCTAAGGTTTATGCAATAGGAGAAAAAACAAAGGATGAGTTAAAAAAGAGAGGTATTATTGCAAAGTGTGGAGTTCAATTTACTCAAGAGGGTATATTTGAAGAGATTAAGAAGGAAGTAAAGAGTAGGGATAAAATTTTAATACCACGGGCTAAAGGGGCAAGGAATTTTTTAGTTGAAGCATTAAAAAATATTGGTGCAGAAGTTGATGAAATATATTTATATGAATCAGTTTTAGAGAAAAAGAGGAAAGATATAGAGTGCGATATCTATATTTTTACAAGTACATCAACTGTAAAAAATTTTATTTCTTTATATGGGAAAGAGGTATTGAAGGGAAAAAGAATAATAGCCATAGGGCCTATAACAGCAGATGAGCTAAGAAAAGAAGGATTAAATGCTGAGATACCCAAGGAATATACAATAGATGGAATCTTAAATATACTTGTTGGAGGTTGTTAATATGTTTAATAGGACAAGAAGAACAAGGATAAATGATAACATAAGAGCATTAATTAGAGAAACTATCTTAAATATTGATGATTTAATATATCCCCTATTTGTTGTTGAAGGAAATGGGATTGTCGAGGAGATATCTTCACTTGAGGGAAACTATAGATATTCTGTGGACAAGTTAGATGAAATAATAAAGGAAATAGAGAGGTTAGGCATAAAGGGAGTGTTGATATTTGGTGTGCCAAGCTTTAAGGATGAATGTGGAACTTCAGCCTATGCTGATGATGGAATAGTTCAAAGGGCAGTTAGAAGGATAAAAGAAATTTCAAATTTATTTGTTATAACAGATGTATGTATGTGCCAATATACAAGCCACGGACATTGTGGAATTATAAAGGATGGTTATGTGGATAATGATGAAACACTTAAATTTATAGCAAAAATAGCATTATCTCACGCAAAGGCAGGGGCGGATATGGTAGCACCATCTGATATGATGGATGGAAGGGTAAAGGCTATCAGAAATATACTGGATGAAAATGGATATAAAAATGTTGGCATAATGTCCTACTCTGCAAAGTATGCATCAAGTTTCTATGGACCCTTTAGAGAAGCTGCAGATTCAAAGCCCCAGTTTGGAGATAGAAAAAGCTATCAAATGGACTTTTCAAATATAAGAGAGGCAATGAGGGAGATAGAATATGATATAGAAGAGGGTGCAGATATTGTTATGGTAAAACCAGCCCTTTCCTATCTTGATGTTATAAGATGGACAAGGGATAGATTTAATCATCCGATTGCTGCCTATAATGTAAGTGGAGAATATGCAATGGTAAAAGCTGCGGCAAAAATGGGATATATTGATGAAGAAAAGATAGTTTTTGAAATATTAACATCTATAAAAAGAGCTGGGGCAGATATTATAATAACCTATCACGCCATTGACGTGGCAAGAAAACTAAATAACAGATAGGGGGAGTGTTATGAATAATTTAAATATATTTAATGAATCTAAAAGGTATATGCCAGGTGGAGTTAATAGTCCAGTTAGGGCATTTACGGGGCTTAGTATAAACCCACCTGTTATAAAAAGTGGGAAGGGTGCCTATATATACGATGAGGAAGGAAAAAAATATATAGATTTTGTTTTAGCTTGGGGACCTATGATTTTAGGGCATAGTGATGAGGAGGTTGTTGAGGAGGCTATAAAAACATTAAGGGAGGCACAAGCCTTTGGTGCACCTACATATTTAGAGCTTGAGCTTGCTAAACTAATTTGTGATATTTATAAAATTGATATGATAAGAATGGTAAACTCAGGTACAGAGGCTACTATGAGTGCTGTAAAATTGGCACGTGGATATACAAACAGGGATAAGGTTGTAAAATTCTCTGGTTGTTATCACGGACATTTTGATGCTTTTTTAGTTGCAGCAGGTTCAGGAGTAATGACTGAAAATATACCAGGAAGTGCAGGAGTTCCAAAGGATAGTATAAAAAATACTATAATTGCAAATTACAATGATATAGAAAATGTAAAGGAAGTCTTTGAAAAGTGGGGAGAGGAGATTGCCTGTGTAATAGTAGAGCCTGTTGCAGGTAATATGGGGGTAGTACCAGCGACAATGGAATTTTTAAATTTCTTAAGAGAGATAACAAATAAATATGGTTCACTTCTTATATTTGATGAGGTAATGACAGGATTTAGGGTGGCACTTGGTGGTGCCAAGGAACTTTATGGTATACAGCCTGATTTAGTTACCTTTGCAAAGATTATTGGTGGAGGATTACCCTGTGGTGCCTATGGTGGAAGGAGAGAAATTATGGAAATGCTTTCACCGATAGGGTCTGTTTATCAGGCTGGAACGATGTCGGGTAATCCTGTTGTAGTTTCTATGGGGCTTGCTACTTTAAAAAAATTAAAAAGCAATGGAGGCTATTATGAACAGCTTGAACAGCTCTCAAGTTATATGCATAGGCAAATAGAAGTTATATTGAATAATAAGAGTATCCCATTTGTTATAAATAGATGTGGGTCAATGATGACGGTGTTTTTTACTGAAGAAAACTCTGTGAAAAACTACGAAGATGCAAAAAAGTGCAATATAGATTTATATAGAAGATATGCAGAACATATGATTACAAACGGAATATATTTATCTCCATCTCAGTTTGAAGCTATGTTCTTATCAGTTAAACATACAAAGGAGGATATTGAGATTTTTTTAGATGTATTAAAAAGATTCCACTAAGGGTTCCCCTTAGTGGAATCTTTTATCCTAATATAACCTTTAAGTCTTCATCAGGAGTAGATATTGGCTTAATATTAAACTTATCAATTAAAACTTGAAGAACATCAGGTGAGATAAATGCTGGTAAACTTGGACCTAAGTAGATGTTCTTTATTCCAAGGGAAAGTAATGTTAAAAGTATGCAAACAGCCTTTTGTTCATACCAGGATAGAATTAATGAAAGCGGCAAATCATTTACTGTACATTTTAGGGCGTCGGCAAGACCAAGGGCGATTTTAATGGCAGAATAAGAGTCATTACACTGACCAAGATCTAAAAGCCTTGGGAATTCACCAATAGTTCCAAAATCCATTTTATTAAATCTATACTTACCACAGGCAAGGGTTAATATAATTGTATCCTTTGGGGTTTTTTGTGCAAATTCTGTATAGTAGTTTCTTCCTGGTCTTGCACCATCACATCCACCTATTAAGAAGAAGTGTCTTATTTGTCCTTGCTTTACTGCATCAAGTATCTTATCTGCAAGTGATAAAACAGTATTGTGTCCAAATCCAACGAGTATTGTCTTTTCAGGTTCATCTTCTGTAAATCCACCAAGTTCAAGGGCTTTGTTTATGATAGGAGTAAAGTCTTTTTTTCCATTCTTTTCTTCAATATGTTGAACCTGTGGCCATCCTACAATACTTGTTGTAAATATCCTATCTTTATAGGAATCACGAGGTTTTTGTAGACAGTTAGTAGTCATTAATATACAGCCTGGTAGGTTATCAAATTCTTTTTGTTGATCCTGCCAAGCACCACCAAAGTTACCAATAAGGTGTTTAAACTTTTTAAGTTCTGGATAACCGTGGGCAGGAAGCATTTCACCGTGGGTATAAATGTTTATTCCCTTTCCATCAGTTTGAACCAATAGTTCATATAAATCCTTAAGGTCGTGTCCAGATACAATAATAAAAGGTCCCTTTTTCTTTGTAATTAAAACAGGGGTTGGCACAGGGTTTCCATAGGTTTGTGTATTTGCTTTATCCAATAGTTCCATACATTTTAAATTAATTTTTCCAAACTCCATAGTTAAATTGAACAAATCATCTACGCTTAATGAGTTGTCAAGGGTTGCAGCAAAACCCTTATAGAAGAAGTTATTAACTTCTTCATCAATATATCCTAAAACGTGGGCGTGGTGGGCATAGGCAGCCATACCCTTAAGTCCATATATTAATGTTTCTCTTAAAGAACGAATGTTAGCATCAAGTGTTTGATCATACATTATACCGGCCTTTTTAGCATCCTGTAGCATTTGTTCTTTAGAATTTGGCAGTTTATAGTTTACACATTCTGGAACATTGGATGGGAGATTTTTAAGCTGAGATTTTAAGTTTTCCTTTACCTTTTCGGCTTCCTTTAAAAAGCATATAAATCTTTCAGGATCAAAGTTTACATTGGTAAGAGTAGAAAAACAGGCATCAGCAACAAACTTTGAAATTTCCTTATCAATTGATTTTCCTTGTTTTAAAAGTTCATTTCCAATAAATCCAATGCCTTTAAGCTCATATACAAGTAAATCTTGAAGTGCTGCAACTTCTGCATCCTTACCACAGTTACCAGCCTTTGTACATCCTTTTCCACCTATTGTTTGTTCACACTGATAACAAAACATCAATTCTTCCATTTATTTAACCTCCTTTTCATATTTACATATTTAGTTTGCTCAAAAAAAAAAAAAATATATTTTCAAAAGGGGATCCATTTTGTTTTGTTTTATGGACATTTATAGTGATGTTTGATATAAATATATATAAGGATTTTATTTTGAAATTTATAAAAATTAAGTTAGAAATTTGGAGGTATAAGATGCAGGTTGGTGGACAAGCAGTTATTGAAGGTGTAATGATGAGGGCACAGGATAAAATGGCAGTTGCAGTAAGAAAGCCTGATGGTGAGATAGAGGTTAGTGTTGAAAATATAGAGCCTTTATATAAAAAATATAAAATACTATCTCTTCCCTTTATTCGTGGGGCTGCTGCTATGATAGAATCTTTAATAGTTGGTATTAAAATTTTGCAGTATTCAGCATCATTTTATGAGGATGAAGATGAGAAAAGTAGGTTTGAAAGGTATCTTGATGAAAAATTTGAAGGTAAATCGGAAAATATAATAATGAGCCTAACTTTTTTTACATCCTTTGCCTTTGCAATATTTTTATTTGTACTTTTACCTACTTTTGCAGCAAACTTTTTCAAATCAAAAATACAAAATAACGTTTATATCAATCTGTTTGAGGGATTTTTAAGGTTAATAATTTTCCTTGTATATATATATTTAATAAGCAAAATGGAGGATATAAGAAGGGTTTTTGAATATCACGGTGCAGAACATAAAAGCGTATTCTGCTATGAGGCAGGATTACCTCTTACTGTTGAGAATGTATCTAAGTTTTCAACACTTCATCCAAGGTGTGGAACAAACTTTCTTTTAATAGTTATGCTGATTAGTATATTTATATTTAGTTTTTTTGGTTGGCCTAATATAATGGTAAGAATTATATCAAGAATATTATTAATACCTGTTGTTGCAGGTATATCCTATGAGATAATAAAGTGGCTTGGAAAATCAAACACAGGGCTTTCAAGAGCTCTTGCATATCCAGGGCTTATGCTTCAAAGACTTACAACAAGAGAGCCGGATGAAAAACAAATAGAGGTGGCAATTGCTGCATTAAAGGCTGCCATAGGGGAGGAATAATATGACTATTTTAGAGGCAATAAGATATGGAATACAAAATATAAGTTCAGATACACCTCAGCTTGATGCTGAGGTTCTTTTGAGTAGTTTACTAAAAAAGGATAGGCTTTATTTAATAATTCATAGAGATGATATATTAGATAATGAGGTTTTAGAAAGGTACAAAGAGTATGTAGAGAGGAGAAAAAAAGGAGAGCCAGTTGCTTACATAATAAACAAAAAGGAATTCTATGGATATGAATTCTATGTTGAAAAGGGAGTTTTAATACCGCGTCCAGATACAGAGATACTTGTTGAGGAGGTTATAAAAAGAAGTGGAGAATATGAAAAACCTGTAATAGCAGATGTAGGATGTGGAAGTGGTGCAATTTCTGTAACATTAGCAAAGGAGATTAAAGGTAGTAGAGTTTTTGCACTTGATTTAATGGATATACCTATTAAGGTTACAAAGATAAACGCCAAAAGACTTGGAGTAGAGGATAGGGTACAAGTAATAAGGAGTGATATTTTTGAAAATCTTAATAAGGAATTAGAAGGAAGGGTTGATATAATAGTTTCAAATCCTCCTTATATAAGGGACGAAGTAATTCCAACTCTTATGACAGATGTTAAAGACTATGAACCCTATGAGGCTTTATCTGGTGGAGAGGATGGGCTAATATTTTATAGAAGGATTGCTAAGGAGGCATTAAAATATTTAAAAAGAGATGGACTAATTGCCTTTGAGATAGGCTTTGACCAAAGGGAGGAGCTTTTTAATATTCTTTCAAAGGACTATAAAGATATTGAATGTATAAAGGATTTGGCAGGTTTAGATAGAGTAATACTTGCAAGGAGGGGGTAGAATGTTACTTCAGCTTTTTATATCCTTTGCAAAAATAGGGGCCTTTACATTAGGAGGAGGTTATGCAATGGTTCCTCTTATACAAGAGGAGGTTGTTGAAAAAAAGAAATGGATAGAAAAGGAAGAGTTCCTTGATATACTTGCAGTTTCCCAATCTACTCCCGGTGCCCTTGCGGTTAATATGTCTGTTTATATAGGATATAGATTAAGGGGATTTTTAGGGGCAGTATTTGCAGCACTTGGATGTATTCTTCCTTCCTTTTTATCTATTATATTTATTGCAGCCTTTCTTACAAACTTTTTAGACTATAAATATGTAAAAAAGTTTTTTCAAGGAGCAGGGCCTGCAGTTGCAGCACTTATTTTTTATTCAGCATTTAAAATAGGAAAGACAAAAAAGTATAAATGGTATTATTACATAATAACTGTTCTTACTATTATACTTATGTTTTTAAAGGTTGATCCGATTATTATAATTTTATCATCTGCCATTTTAGGCATATTGATAAGGGGTGAGAAGGATGGCATTTAGGCTCTTTTTAATTTTTTTTAAAATTGGAGCCTTTTCAATAGGTGGGGGCTATGCAATGCTTCCCTTTATTGAGAGGGAGTTTATAGGAAGAGGATTTTTAACTATGAAGGAGTTTTCAGATATACTTGCTATATCTCAAATGACTCCAGGCCCTATTGCAATAAATTCTGCAACCTTTATAGGGTATAAAATGGCTGGTGTATTTGGAAGTGTAATGGCAACACTTGGAGTGGTTTCTCCCTCCTTTATAATGATTTTAATTATTGCAGCCTTTCTAAAGAGGTTTTATGAAAGGGAAGGTGTAAAGAGGGCCTTTAATGGAATAAGGCCTGCAGTCCTTGGACTTTTAATATATGCTTCCTTTTCAATATTTAAAAGCAATGTTATAGGTATTAAGGATGGTTTTATATATATTTTATCTTTGCTTTTACTTATGTATTTTAAATTAGATACAATATTAGTATTAATTATCTGTGGTTTGCTTGGTATAATTCTTTTTTAATAATATTTTTGTTGCAACAATGTAAATTCATTGCTAAAATAAGATAGGTATATTGTAAATTAAACTAAAGTATGGAGTGATAACTATGTTGCATAAATTGGATTTTATTGAAGAAAAATATGAAGAGCTTTCAAAGAAGATAGCAGACCCGGAGGTTATTGCAGATAATACTCTTTTTCAAAAATTATGTAAAGAACACAGTTCAATGGAACCAATTGTATTAAAGTATAGGGAATATAAGGACATTCAAAGGAGACTTAAGGAAGATAAGGAGATGCTCCAGGAGGGCGGACTTGACGATGAAATGGAACAACTTGTTAAGGAAGAGATAAAGGAACTTGAGGAGAAGGTTGTAGAAACTGAAAAGGAACTTAAGATTTTACTTCTTCCAAAGGACCCAAATGATGATAAAAACGTTATCGTAGAAATAAGGGCAGGTGCAGGTGGTGAAGAGGCTGCATTATTTGCAGGAGACCTATTTAGAATGTACACAAGATATGCTGAAAGACATAACTTTAAAGTAGAGGTTATGTCAGCTAATGAAACAGGAATAGGTGGATATAAGGAAGTTATATTTATGATAAAGGGACAGGGTGCCTACAGCAGATTAAAATATGAAAGTGGAGTTCACCGTGTTCAAAGAGTTCCTCAAACAGAGTCAGGAGGAAGAATACACACATCAACTGCAACAGTTGCAGTTTTACCAGAAGTTGAGGATGTTGAGGTTGAAATCAATCCAAACGACTTAAGGGTTGACGTTTATCGTTCATCAGGTCACGGTGGACAAAATGTTAATACAACAGACTCAGCAGTTAGAATAACTCACCTTCCAACAGGTATTGTTGTAACGTGCCAAGATGAAAAGTCCCAGATTAAAAATAGAGAAAAGGCAATGAAGGTTTTAAGAGCAAGGCTTTATGAAATAGAACTTCAAAAGCAGCAGAGCCAAATTGCTGAAGAGAGAAAGAGCCAAGTAGGTTCTGGAGACAGAAGTGAAAAGATAAGGACATACAACTTCCCACAAAGCAGAATTACAGACCATAGAATTGGGCTTACAATATATAAATTTGATGCATTCTTAGATGGAGAAATTGATGAAATGATAGATGCACTTATCACAAACGACCAAGCAGAAAAATTAAAGGCAGCAGGAGAATAGGCATGCTACTTAGCATGCCCAAATTTTTAGCTGGGGGTGAAATTATGAAACGCTATATTGCCAACAGACCACTGTATTTAATTTTTCCTTTGTTTGTTTTATCTATAATTTTTTCATATCTTTTGGTGCTCTATAAAAAAAGCTATACCTATGTGAACTATATAAATATAGGATTTGATATATTTATATTGCTCTTTTATTTAAGAAGCTTTTGCATTGAAGTTAGTATAGATAGTAAAGGAATAAACTTTAAAGGACTGTTTTTAAGAAAAAGGGTATATATAGAAGACTATATAGGAATTGCACAATCCAACTTCTTAACTCAAGTTAAAACAAAATTAGGAAACTTTTATATACTTACCACCAAAAATGGACGTAATATTTTAAATGATATGTTTAAAAATCTAAATAAAGGGGAATGACTTGCATTAAAGGGGTGGTACAGTGAAGATAAAAAAGAAACTTGCAAAGGAAAGGGCAAAGTTTAAAAGAAGTATATTTTTTTCAATAACTATAATGATAGTAATGCTCTATCTTGTAAAGGTTCTTGATGATCAAGGCTATTTTATAGGTTTAGAGAGAACACTTATATATGCAAATTTATATATAATAGAGTTTTTGTTTATAGTCTATATGTTTAGGATGTATGTGGATTCAACCTTTGATATAATATTTAAACAAGACAGAGTTAAGGTGCAAAAGCTCTTTAGTAGGGTGGTTAACATTCCCTTAGATAATATATTGTTTGTTGATGTTGTAGAAAAATATGATGATTTTCAAATAATAATTTTAATTGATAAAATGAAACGTTCAAAATCATTAATTCTATTTGATAAGCAGTATGCATTAAATCATAATGACTATTTAAAGTGCTACAAAGAGGCATCACATTTTTATGATAGAGAAAAATTTTATTGCTATATAATTAAAAATGGAGGAGCTAAAAAATATTTTTATTTATATAAGCTATATAAGACCTGCTATAGAGCCCACTTTACCGATAGGGCTATAAAATACATAAAATTAGTTATAGACGAATATAACCTCTCATAAACTTAAAAGGAGAAAATCAAAAAGGAGAGGTTTTATGGAATCAAGATTGTATATAACCCTATTTGCTACATTTTGCTGTATGGTGGGAACATCCCTTGGAGGTGCATTAACAGTACTCTTTAGAAAAACGAATAATATGGTTTTATCTGCTGTTATGGGTATAGCTGGAGGGCTTATGCTCTCTGTTGTTACCTTTGATTTAATACCAGAGGCAATACTTATGGCAGATTTAGAGGTAGTTTTAATTGGAATAATATTTGGAGTCATATTTATTTCACTTCTTGATATATTTTTGCCCTATAGTAATTTCGTAAAAAAATATGGTAAAGGTATTAAAGTTGCACTGCTTCTTGCCCTTGGACTTGCTGCCCATAATTTTCCAGAAGGGCTCGCGATAGGTTCAGGTTTTAGAGGAAGTAGCATTTTAGGGTATAAGATTGCCTTTGTAATAGCACTTCACGATATACCAGAGGGTGCAGCAGTTGCAGCTCCGCTTTTAAGTTCGAGATTATCTAAACTAAAAATAATTTTATTTACTGCAATAACAGCACTCCCTACTGCGATAGGTGCCTATATTGGTGCCTATATTGGTGAGATACAAAAGAGCTTTATTGCGGCATCATTAGGATTTGCGTCGGGAACAATGCTCTACATTGTTTGTGGAGAACTAATACCTGAAAGTAAAGAAAATTATAGAGGACTGTTTTCAACTCTTTCAATTATAATTGGATTTATAATAGGTTTTATATTGATTAATATAATCTAATGGAGGCGAAGAGGTTGGATACAAAGGTTTATTATGTGGATGAACATAGTGATGAAAAGATAAAAGAGGCGGCAGAGGTTATAAAAAGGGGAGGTCTTGTTGTTTTCCCGACAGAGACAGTATATGGGCTTGGGGCCAATGCACTTGATGAAGAGGCCTGCAGGAAAATATTTAAGGCAAAGGGAAGACCACAGGACAATCCGCTTATAGTTCACGTTGCAGATTTTGATATATCAGAATATGTAGAAAATATACAAGAAAATGCAAAAAAAATAATGGAAAATTTTTGGCCAGGACCAATAACAATAGTTGTAAAAAAGAGCAGCAGGATACCTATGCTTGTTACTGCAAACTTAGATAGTGTTGCAATTAGAATGCCCTCTAATAAGGTTGCAAGAAAGCTGATAGAGTATGCAGGGGTTCCGATTGCAGCACCAAGTGCCAATATATCAGGAAGGCCAAGTCCAACCACAATAGAACATACAATTGACGACTTAATGGGAAAGGTTGATATGATAATTGGTGGAGATAAATGTGAATTTGGCCTTGAGTCAACGGTAGTTGAGGTTTTAGATGAAAAGGTTACAATATTAAGACCGGGTGCTGTAACAAAGGATATGCTTGAGGAAATTGGGCTTAATGTAGATATTGATCCTGCAATTTTAACAAAGCCAGATGAAAATCTAAAACCAAAGTCCCCAGGAATGAAGTATAGACATTATGCTCCAAAGGCTGAAATGACAATAATAACAGGAAGAATAGAAAGAACTGTTGATTATATAAATATGAAAATAGATGAAATGAAGTCAAAGGGTAAGCTTGTTGGAGTTCTTGCTACAGATGAGACAAAGGATTTGTATAGGGGTGGCTATATTATTTCTGTAGGAAGTAGAAAAAAATTAGGACTTATTGCTGCAAATCTATTTGACACATTGAGGGAATTTGATAAAATAGATGTAGATTATATATATGCAGAAGGTTTTGAAGAGGACGGATTAGGACTTGCTATAATGAATAGAATGAAAAAGGCTGCATCATATAATGTTATAAATCTATAGGAGGTAAGTATGAAGCTACTATTTGTGTGCACAGGCAATACTTGTAGAAGTTGTATGGCTGAAGGAATAGCTAAAAAGAGAGCACAGGAATTGAATTTAGATATGGATATCTCATCCGCTGGAATCTATGCAACAAATGGTGCATCCTGCTCTTTAAATGCCCTACTGGCTATGGAGGAGATGGGAATAGATATAAGAAACCATCTCTCAAGGCAGCTTACATACGAACTTTTAGAAAATTCAGACCTTATTTTAACTATGACAAGAGCACACAAAGATACAATACTTTCATACTATCCATCCTTTTCTAATAAAGTTTTCACTCTTTTAGAGTATATTGGAGTAAGTGGAGATATTGTAGACCCATTTGGTGGAGATATTGACACTTATAGGGCTTGTGCTAATGAAATTAAACAAGCCATAGATATTCTATTCAGTAAATTAAAGGAAAGTTAAGGCTTTTTAGCCTTTTACTTTCCTTTTTTGTTAAATAAAAAGGTTAACTTACAAATTATATAAAGGAGGAATACCTATGAAGATAGCTTTAGGATGTGATCACGGAGGATACAATTTAAAACAGGCTATTTTAGAACATTTAGAGAAGAAGGGAATAGAATATAAGGATTTTGGATGCTATTCAATAGAATCCTGTGACTATCCTGATTTTGCAGAAAAGGTTGCAGAATCAATAGTGAAGGGTGAATATGACTGCGGAATATTAGTTTGTGGAACAGGTATTGGAATATCAATAGCAGCAAACAAGGTTCCAGGAATTAGGGCAGCCCACTGTACAGATACATTCAGTGCAAAGGCAGCAAGACAGCACAATAATGCAAATATATTGGCACTTGGTGAAAGAATAACAGGAATTGGACTTGCACTTGATATAGTTGATGCTTATCTTGAGGCTGAATTTGAAGGTGGAAGACATCAAAGAAGAATAGACAAGATAGCAGAAATTGAAAAGAAATATTCAAAATAAATAATATGAGGAGGATATTATGGATAAGAGAGTTATTGTTATTGATCATCCGCTAATTCAACACAAATTATCAATTATGAGGGATGTAAATACGGGTTCTAAGGATTTTAGAGAACTTTTAGAAGAAATATCAATGCTTATGGGTTATGAAGTTACAAGAAATTTTCAACTTGAAGAGGTTGAAATTGAAACACCTATATGTAAAACAAAGGCAAAGATGCTAACTGGTAAGAAGGTTGCAATAGTTCCTATATTAAGAGCAGGACTTGGAATGGTAGATGGAATGCTTAAATTAGTTCCAGCTGCAAAGGTTGGGCATATTGGACTTTATCGTGACCCTGAAACTTTAAAGCCAGTAGAATATTACTGCAAGCTTCCAAGTGATATTGAGGAGAGAGAAATAATAGTTACAGATCCAATGCTTGCAACAGGTGGTTCTGCTGCAGATGCTATAAAGCTTTTAAAGGATAAGGGAGCAAAGAATATTAAGCTTATGTGTTTAATTGCAGCACCAGAGGGAATAAAGGCAGTTCTTGAGGCTCATCCAGATATTGAGATATACGTTGCACACGTAGATGAATATCTAAATGACCACGGATATATTGTTCCAGGACTTGGAGATGCTGGTGATAGAATATTTGGTACGAAGTAGGTGTAGCAATGAGACCAAGCTGGGATGAATATTTTATGGAGATTGCCCATACAATAAAGAAGCGTTCAACCTGCCTTAGAAGACAGGTAGGAGCTGTTATAGTTAAGGACAATAGAATTCTTACAACAGGATATAACGGTGTTCCGCCTAAGATGAAGCACTGCCTTGATATTGGATGTCTAAGGCAAGAACTTAACATTCCATCAGGGCAAAGGCACGAACTATGCAGAGCACTACACGCAGAGCAGAATGCTATAATACAGGCTGCAAAGTATGGAATATCAATAGAGGGAGCAACTATTTATGTTACTGCACAGCCTTGCATTATATGTGCAAAGCAGATAATTGCATCAGGAATAAAAAAGATTGTATTCTCGGGAGACTATCCAGATGAACTGTCACTTGAGATGATAAAGGAATCTGGAGTTGAAATTGTAAGGTTTACTATATAGTGAAAAAGCCCACAATGTATTATTTGTGGGCTTATATTGTTGACAAACTCATTTGTTAGTTAAAGTATGAAAAAGCCCCATGAAAGGATTTCGATAGGCTCTTTCATGAGCTTTAGCAATTCTTGCTTTTCGAATTTAAAAAAGTCCGTAATTCGGCACAGGACGTGCCGAGCCGAGCGGCCATCAGGACGATGGCATCGCGAGGGTAGGACTTTTTTAAACAAAGAAAAGCTTAGAATTGCTTGGCGAAATGAACGAATGCCCAAGAAATCCTTCATGGGGCTAATTAAGATATAACTTTTTCAACATTCTGATCTACAATGCATTATTTGTGGGCTATTTTGATTTATAAATATAGGGATTGGAAAAAATAAAATATATAAATTTTATAAAAAGATGCTCTAATCTATAAAGTTCATTTATTTTTAATTATTTTTTTTATAATTTTATGGTAAAATGTTTATGGTATTTAAAAAAAATGAGGTGTAGTAAAATGAAGTATTTTTATATGTTCTTTTTTCCAGCTTTAACATCCTTTTTATTAACACCATTGGTAAAAAAGCTTGCATATAAATTAGGAGCAATAGATGTACCGAAAGATGAAAGACGCCTGCATAAAAAGCCTATTCCAAGGCTTGGGGGACTTGCTATTTTTACATCCTTTTTAATTTATTCTTTATATTACATAGGTTTTAAATCTAATTTTGATGGTATATTAGCAGGTGCAGCAATTATAGTAGCTATGGGTATAGTAGATGACATAAAGGAGTTAAAACCAAAGACAAAGCTTTTATTTCAGATAATTGCTGCTATTGTTTTAATATTGTATGGAATAAAAATAAATTACATAACAATACCCTTCCTACCTGGAACAGGCTCCTTTTATATAGGATGGTTAGGAACTCCAATAACTATTTTATGGGTTGTTGGTATGACTAATGCTGTTAATTTAATTGATGGATTAGATGGTCTTGCTTGTGGCGTTTGTACGATTTCCGCCTTATCATTATTTGGAGTATCAATTATAAGTGGTAGAATGACAGTGGGTATTTTGTCAATAATATTATCAGGTGCGTGTATAGGATTTTTATACTACAACTTCAATCCAGCAAGTATATTTATGGGAGATACAGGTTCGCAGTTTTTAGGTTTTACCCTTGCAGCAATATCAATACAAGGGGCAATAAAGTCAGCAACAGCAGTTGCTGTGGCAGTACCAATATTGGCACTTGGGCTCCCTATATATGATACTTTATTTGCTATGATAAGAAGAAAAATAAACAATAGGCCTATTATGGAGGCGGATAAGGGACATCTTCACCATAGACTTTTAGCATTAGGCTATACACAGAAACAAGTTGCTATAATTTTATATATAGTTAGTGGAATTTTTGGAATAACATCTATTATAGCAATGTCAGTTTCAACAAAAAAGTCCTATTTAATATTGATGATTGTATGTACTTTAGTATTGGCCTTTGCAACAGAATTAGGAATTTTAAAAAGAACAAAGAGGTGATTAAATGTTAAAGGTAATGACTATTTTTGGAACAAGACCTGAGGCAATAAAAATGGCACCACTTGTAAAGGAGCTTGAAAAAAGAGAAAATATCAAGTCAATTGTTTGTGTAACAGCACAGCATAGACAAATGCTTGATCAGGTATTAGATTTGTTTGAAATAAAACCGGATTATGATTTAAATATAATGAAGGATAGACAAACATTAACATCAATTACAACAGGTGTTCTTGAAGGACTTGATGAGCTTTTTAAGGAAGTAAAACCAGATATAGTTTTAGTTCACGGTGATACAACAACTACCTTTGCAGGAAGCCTTGCAGCCTTCTATAACAAGATAAAAATAGGACACGTTGAAGCAGGACTTAGAACCTTTGATAAATATTTCCCATTCCCAGAGGAGATAAATAGAAAGTTAACAGGTGCACTTTCAGATATTCATTTTGCACCAACACCTACTTCAAAGCAAAATCTATTAAATGAAGGTGTAAAGGAAGAATCTATATTCATTACGGGTAATACAGTAATAGATGCATTAGAGGAGACAGTTAGTGATGAATATGTATTTGAAAATGAAGTTTTAAATAATATAGATTTTACGAATAAAAAGGTGATAATGGTTACAGCTCATAGGCGTGAAAATTGGGGTGAGCCTCTCCAAAATATATGTAGAGCCTTTAAGAGAATAGTTGAAAATAATGATGATGTCGAGATTGTTTATCTTGTACATCTAAATCCAGTTGTTAGAGAAACAGTATATAGTATATTAGATGGTGTAGAGGGAGTACATCTTCTTCCACCACTTGATACTAAGGAAACCCATAACTTAATGAATAGATGCTATATGGTAATGACAGATTCAGGAGGATTACAAGAAGAAGCACCACACCTTGGAAAGCCTGTACTTGTATTAAGGGATGTTACAGAACGTCCTGAGGCAGTTGAGGCTGGAACTGTAAAGGTAATAGGAACTGATGAGGAGAATGTATATAAAGAGGCAGAAATATTAATTAAAGATCAAAGGGCATATAAGGCTATGGCTAATGCAGTAAATCCTTATGGAGATGGTCAGGCGTCAAGAAGAATAGTAGATGCTATATTATACTATTTTGGAGAAACTAATAAAAGACCTGATGAATTTAGAGCTAATAAATAATAAAATTCATAGTTATAGTTAGATAAATAAAGAAATATAAAACGTAAATTAGACTAATTAGTCTAATTTACGTTATTTTAACATAAAAATGTGTTGAATTTTATCGGATAAGTGTTAAAATATTCAATGTTAGGGCTAACTGACAGCCAAATCTGGAGGTCGGGTAGTCTTAGATTGTAAGGCAGACAGTTACCTTATCAGGGTGGATGTAGGCCGGTACCAAAAACGAAATTTTGGTACCGGCCTTTTTAACTAAAATTTCTGACAAGTTATAAAATTTAAATATCTATATCTTTGATTGACACTATAACTTGATAGGAGTATTATATATTAATGAATTAGAATATCGTTAAAATACAATATAATTTGTATGTATTAAAAATATAAAACTTTAGAAACTAAGATAAAAGACATTTTTGGTGGTGTTTTATGGTTGATTATTTTATATTTAGCTTTATTTTAAAAAGGCTTAAATTTTCCCTTAACATATTTTTGTTATTAATGTTGTCAATATTAGTTTTTAATGCAAATTACGCTTTATCATATTTTTTAGGATATATTATTGGGATATTTAATTTTATTCTATTGTCACTAGGTACAAATTACATAATAACAAGAAAAGTTAATCACTCTAAGATTATTCAGTTTATATTTTTTACGATGAGAATAATTTTAATAGCGTTAATTTTAGCAAGTGCAGTTAAGGATGGTTATAACGTTTTTATACTCTTTTTAGGGTTTTTAACAATAAATATATCTATAAAAATAGGTGCATTATTAGACTGTAGAAGGGAGGGACAATATGGGAAAGAGTGAAGCGATTTTTACATTAAGACTTTTAGGATTAAATATACCCATATATTTTTCAGTTATAGCACAGTGGATAGTTATAGCCTTTATAATGCTGATAGTTCCATTTTTAGTAAGAGACTTAAAGACAGTTCCAAGGGGCAAACAAATTTTTGTAGAAACAGTTGTGGAAAAAATAAATTCCCTTGTAAAGGGGAGTATGGGAGATGAATACAAAGGTTTTGCACCCTTTTTTGGAACACTGATGATTTATCTTTTGTTTTTAAATTTATTTGGCTTAACAGGTTTTAGGCCTCCTACTGCAGATTATAGTGTAGCACTTGGTTTAGCACTTATATCCTTTGTGCTAATACAGGTAAATGCTATAGTTCACAGTGGGATATTAGGGTACTTTAAGGGATATGCAAAACCATTTTGGTTTATGCTTCCTTTAAACATAATAGAGAGATTGGTTGTACCTGTTTCTTTGAGTCTAAGATTATTTGGTAATATAACTGCTGCAGTTATTATGATGGAACTTCTATATGAAGGATTGGAATTTTTAAGCTATTCACTTCACCTTAAGGTTCCTGTATTTGCAGCCTTTTTACCAATACCATTTCATATATACTTTGATTTATTTGATGGAACAATACAGATGTTTATATTTGTTATGCTAACAATGATTTTTATAAAAACTACATCAGAACATTAAAGGAGGAGATTATAATGACTACAATGGATCCAAAAGCATTTATATTAGGACTTTCAGCAATAGGAGCAGGTATTGCTGCACTTGCAGGACTTGGTGCAGGAATAGGTACAGGAATTGCTACAGGCAAGGCAGTAGAAGCAGTTTCAAGACAACCAGAGGCTAAAAATGATATAGTTAGTACACTAATCATAGGTTCAGCCTTCTCAGAAGCAACAGCAATTTATGGATTGCTTGTTGCAATACTACTTATAATTGTTAAGTTAGTATAAATTTAAAAGGACTATTTCTTAAATTTAAATTAGCCCCACGAAAGTAATTTATATTCAATACTTCGTGGGGCTAACCAAAACTTATGTATAGAAACAAAAGGGTGAACCTTAATTTATAGCCTTTGGAGGTGAAAGTATGGAGATAAAGTTAGCGACAGTTTTAATAACAATATTTAATGTTGTTATTTTATATATATATCTTAAGAAAAAGCTTTTTATACCAGTCACAACCTTTATGGAAAACAGAACAAATACAATTGAAAATAATATTAAAACATCGGTAAATAAAAAGAAGGAAGCAGAAGAGCTTAAAAAACAATATGAAGAAAAGCTTAAGGAGTTAAATGAAGAGGGAAGAAAAATAGTTGAGGAATATAAAATTAAAGCCCAAAGCATTCACGATGAGATTGTTGAGGCAGCAAAAAAAGAGGCAGATTTTATAAGGCAGAGGGCAAGAGAAGATGCAGAACTTGAAATGGAAAGGGCACAGGATGAAATTAAAAAGCAGATTGTATCTTTATCGCTTTTAGCTGCTGCAAAGGCAATTGAAAGGGAACTTGATGAAGAAAAACATCATGCACTAATTAGGGAATTTATAAATAGGGTAGGTGCATAATATGCATGAAATAGTTGCGGCAAAGTATGCTGAGGCACTTTTAGAAGAGGCAAAAGTAACAGGAAATTTAAAGGAATGTGTTGAGGATCTTGATAATTTTTGCAAACTTCTAAAGGAAAATAGTCAGTTTTATGAGTTTTTAGTACATCCAGAGATAAAGGATGATGAGAAGATAAATATAATAAACAGTTCATTAAAGGGTAAAACACCAGATGAACTAATAAGAACAATAATTCTTCTTATAACCCACGATAGAATAGAGGATATATTCCTTGTTAATGAGGAGTTTAAATATAGGTATTATGAACATATTGGAGTAAAGTTTGCACTTGTAAAAACAGCCATAAAATTAAATGATGAAGAAATAGAAGCTTTGAGAAGTAAACTTAAGAGAAAGTATAATTGTGATATTGAGATAGAGAATATTGTTGATGAGTCCTTAATTGGAGGAGTATATCTTAAGGTATCAGATGAAACAATAGATGAGACAGTAAAGGGAAGGCTTGAGAGGATAAAGAAGCAACTTCTAAAGAAGGATGAGGTGATAATATGAGCATAAGACCTGATGAAATAACAAGAATATTAAAAAGGCAGCTTGAGGAATATGAAAACAAATTTGAAATAGAGGATACAGGCACGATAGTTCAAATTGGAGATGATATTGCAAGAATCTATGGTTTAAATAACTGTATGTCAGGAGAACTTTTAGAGTTCCCAAATGGAGTATATGGTATGGCACTAAATCTTGAGGAGTCAAATGTAGGTGCAGTTCTATTTGGAAATCAGCAGGGGATAAAAGAGGGAGATATAGTAAAAAGAACAGGAAAGGTAGTTGAAGTTCCTGTTGGAGAAGCTTTAATAGGAAGGGTAGTAAATGCATTGGGTGAACCAATAGATGGGAAAGGCCCAATAAAGACAACAAAAACAAGACCAGTTGAGACACAAGCTCCAGGAGTTATAGAAAGAAAATCGGTAAAAGAGCCTATGCAGACAGGTATAAAGGCGATAGATTCAATGGTTCCAATAGGTAAAGGACAAAGAGAACTTATTATAGGAGATAGACAAACAGGTAAAACAGCAATTGCAATAGATGCGATTATAAACCAAAAGGGTAAGGACGTAATATGTATTTATGTTGCAATAGGACAAAAACAGTCAACAGTTGCCCATATAGTTAACACATTACAACAGGCAGGTGCAATGGACTATACAATAGTTGTATCAGCTTCTGCATCTGATACAGCACCACTACAATTTTTAGCTCCATATGCAGGTTGTGCTATGGGGGAAGAGTTTATGTACAATGGAAAACACGTTTTGATAATTTACGATGATTTATCAAAGCACGCGGTGGCATATAGAACTATGTCACTACTATTAAGAAGACCACCAGGACGTGAAGCTTATCCAGGGGATGTATTCTATTTACATTCAAGACTTTTAGAGAGGGCTGCAAAGCTTTCGGATGAATTAGGAGGAGGTTCTATGACTGCTCTTCCTATAATTGAAACCTTAGCAGGTGATGTTACTGCATATATTCCAACAAACGTAATTTCCATTACTGATGGACAGATATTCCTTGAAACAGACCTTTTCTTTGCAGGGGTAAGACCTGCTATAAACCCTGGTATATCAGTTTCACGTGTTGGAGGTTCTGCACAAATTAAAGCTATGAAGCAGGTTGCAGGTATGCTAAGAATTGAGCTTGCACAATATAGAGAGCTTGCAGCATTTGCACAGTTTGGTTCAGACCTTGATAAGGAATCAAGGGCACGAATTGAGAAGGGACAAAGACTTGTAGAAATCCTAAAGCAGGAGCAGTATTCACCTATGCCTGTTGAAGAACAGATAGCTATTTTATATGCAGCAATAAATAATTATTTAAATGATATTAAAGTTGAAGATGTTAGAAGATTTGAAAAGGAATATTTAGATTTTCTAAAAACTCATAAGAGAGAAGTTTTAAATGCAATTGTTGAGAAAAAGGAATTAACAGATGAAATTAAGAAGATGTTAGAGGATGCTATTAACGAATTTAAGGGTAATTTTAAATAATATACCCTTCTGGAGGTGTTTTTATGGCAGGAGGGCTAATTGACTTAAAAAGAAGAATAAAGTCAGTACAGAATACTCAAAAGATTACAAAGGCAATGGGGCTTGTTGCAACATCAAAATTTAAAAAGGTTAGAGCAAGGGCTGAAAAGAATGAGCCATATATAAATAAATTCAATGAGGTCATAAAGACATTAGCATTAAGTCAAGATGCAGAGTCAAGTATATATTTTAATAAAAATAAGGTTGATACGGATTTATATATAATTATAACTTCTGATTCGGGGCTATGTGGCAGCTATAATGCAAATGTTATAAAAAGAGCCCTAGAAGATATGGAGGGTAAAAAGGTTAAGCTATTAACTGTTGGGGAAAAGGCAAGGAGCTTTTTTGTAAGAAGGGGATATGATACTATTGCAGAGTATGTAGAGGTTGGCGATTATCCTGTTTATTGGGATGCTGTAGATATTATGAAACACGCAATAGACTCCTATAAAAATGGCGAGGTTAGAAGTGTAAAACTTATTTATACTAAGTTTTATTCGCCTGTTAAACAAGAGGTGGAGGTTTTAAAACTTCTTCCACTTGAAAAGCCAAAGGATAAGGTAAACAGGGAATTTGAGTTTGAACCAAGAGCCAGTAGGGTTTTAGATTATATTTTTCCAAAGTATCTTAACAATATGCTCTACTATGCTATTTTAACAAGTATTGCGAGTGAATATGCAATGAGGATGAATGCTATGGATAGTGCAACTAAGAATGCACAGGAGTTATTGAATAAGCTGCAAACAATGTATAATCGATTAAGACAGAGCAGCATAACTCAGGAGATAACAGAGATTGTAAGTGGTGCAGAAGCATTGAAGGAGTAGGAGGGATAGTGTGAGTAAGGGAAAGGTTGTACAGGTAATTGGACCTGTTGTTGATATAAGGTTTGAAGAAGGCCATTTACCAAGTATATATAATGCAATAAAAATAGATAACAATGGAAAAGAGCTTGTTGCAGAGGTTATGCAGCATATTGGAGATGATACGGTAAGAGCTATTGCTATGGATTCAACTGATGGACTTGTACGTGGTGCTATGGCAGAGGATACTAATGCACCTATATCAGTACCTGTTGGTGATAAGACATTGGGTAGATTATTTAATGTTT
Organism: Caloramator sp. ALD01; assembly: GCF_000472625.1. Taxonomy (NCBI): domain Bacteria; kingdom Bacillati; phylum Bacillota; class Clostridia; order Eubacteriales; family Clostridiaceae; genus Caloramator; species Caloramator sp. ALD01. The sequence goes on along the minus strand of NZ_AXAA01000004.1, from coordinate 54,018 downwards.
TAGGAAAGCCTATAGACAATTTAGGAGACGTAGAGGCAGAGGAATACTACTCAATTCATAGAACACCACCAAGTTTTGAAGAACAATCTGTTCAACCAGAGATGTTTGAAACAGGTATTAAGGTTATAGATCTTCTTGCACCATATCAAAAGGGTGGAAAGATTGGTCTATTTGGTGGTGCAGGAGTAGGAAAGACAGTTTTAATACAGGAGCTTATAAATAACATAGCAAAACAGCACGGAGGACTTTCTGTATTTACAGGAGTTGGAGAGAGAACAAGAGAAGGTAACGACCTTTATAATGAAATGAAGGAATCAAAGGTTATAGATAATACAGTTCTTGTGTTTGGACAGATGAATGAACCACCTGGAGCAAGAATGAGGGTTGCTCTAACAGGGCTTACAATGGCAGAATATTTTAGAGATAAAGGTCAAGATGTGCTTTTATTCATAGATAATATATTTAGATTTTCACAGGCAGGTTCAGAGGTTTCAGCATTGCTTGGAAGAATTCCATCAGCAGTTGGATATCAGCCTACTCTTGCAACAGAGATGGGTGCACTTCAGGAGAGAATTACATCTACAAAGCACGGTTCAATTACATCTGTTCAGGCAGTATATGTTCCTGCAGATGACTTAACAGACCCAGCACCTGCAACAACTTTTACACACCTTGATGCAACGACAGTTTTATCAAGGTCAATAGCAGAGCTTGGTATTTATCCAGCAGTTGACCCACTTGATTCAACATCAAGAATACTTGATCCAAGAATAGTTGGTGAGGAACACTATGAAACAGCACAGAGGGTAAAAAATATTCTTCAAAGATATAAGGAGCTTCAGGATATAATTGCAATACTTGGGATAGATGAACTGTCTGAGGAGGATAAGCTTGTTGTATCAAGGGCAAGAAAGGTTCAAAGATTTTTATCACAACCCTTCTCAGTAGCAGAACAATTTACAGGTATAAAAGGTAAATATGTACCTGTAAAGGAAACAGTAAGAGGATTTAAAGAGATACTTGATGGAAAATACGATAATATTCCAGAAGCAGCCTTCTTTATGGTTGGAACTATAGATGAGGTTGTTGAAAAGGCAAAGGCATTAGGATATGAGGTATAAGAGGTGATGTTATGGCTAAATTTAGCCTGGAGATTGTTACACCAGATAGAAGATTTTTTAAAGGAGAAGTAGATTCGTTAATTGTAAGTAGCCTTGTTGGGAAAATGCAGTTTCTTGCAAACCACACCCCCTATGTTGCCGCACTTTTACCTGATGTTATAAAGATTACACAAAATGGCTTTAATAAGTATGCTGTTATTGCAGGAGGTTTTATCGAATTTATAGATAATGAGGCAATAATAATGGCAGATGCAGCAGAGTGGCCGGAGGAAATAGATAGAGAAAGGGCAGAGGAAGAGCTTGATAGAGCAAGGAAAAAGCTTCAGGCAAAGGATGAAAATATTGATTATCTTAAGGCAAAATTAAAGCTTATGAAGGCAACGGCAAGATTGAAGGCAAGTGATATAATGAACAAAAAATAGAAAATTTGAATAAAACCACTTTTTCATGGACATACTCTTTTATAAAAAGGGGAGGGTGTTAAAATGAAAAAGTGGTTTTGTTTATTATTAGTTTTAATCATTCTGATTTTTTCATTTTGGAATTATCAAAATAAAATTTATTCAGACATTATTGATGCTTGTTATGAAGCAGGTGGTGAAACAATAAATATACAGTTAGAGGGAAGTAGTTTTCTATCAGGTTATAATGATAAATATTTGTTATCAAAAGAGCTAATCAGTGGTTTTGATGTCATATCCTATGAATATACACAAACAGATGAAGAATTTCTTCTTAATGCAATCATACCAAGCGGTTACATAACAGTAAGATTAAGGGATGTAGAGAATAAAATTTATGCTTCCTTAACAGTTTCACAAAATGCACATAATGTGAATATAAATAATATTAAGCAGACTATTTTTATTAACTTTATAAGACATAGAGCAATACCTAAATTTTCAATACTGGTTGTAGGAAGGTTTAATGGAAGATTAACAACAGCACAGATGAAGGAAAAGGCAATTGAAATATTAAAGAGTAAAAGGGCTATTTTTGTAGATGGGATTGAAAATGAAAACTTGGTTAGCGTATCTGCTTTTTTACCAACTTTAGAGGAGAGAAAGAAGTGTGAAGATAGGTATATAAACTTAAACATAGCCTTAAGATATAGTGATTTAAATAAATGCACATATATTTGGATTGGCAGTCCACTTATATTTGAAGAGTATTAATTTTTGGAGGAATATATGATGGAAAGGATTGTTGTAAAAGGAAATAACAAATTAAGAGGAACAGTAAAAATAAGTTCGGCAAAAAACTCGGTGCTCCCTATTATTGCTGCATCTATTTTATGCCACGAGAGATGTGTTATAGATGATGTACCAAATCTTGATGATGTTAAAGTAATGTGTAGTGTACTTGACTCTTTGGGTGTAAATATCAATATGGATATTAATAAAGGTATAATAGAAGTTAAGGATGGTTCTTTAAAAACATTAGAACCTCCCTATGAACTTGTAAAAAAGATGAGGGCATCTTTTTTAGTTTTAGGTCCAATACTATCAAAATATGGAAAAGCAAGAATTTCAATGCCAGGAGGATGTAATATTGGAAGTAGGCCTATAGATTTACATCTAAAGGGTTTTTCACTTCTTGGTGCAGATATAAATATTGGACACGGATATGTGGAGGCGGAGTGTAAAAAACTTAAGGGGAACAAAATCTATTTAGACTTTCCATCAGTTGGTGCAACAGAAAACATAATGATGGCAGCTGTTTTAGCAGAGGGAGAAACAGTAATTGAAAATGCAGCAGAGGAACCAGAGATAGTTGATCTTGCTAATTTTTTAAACAGAATGGGAGCAAATATTTTAGGAGCTGGAACTGACACAATAAGAATTCAGGGTGTGAAGGAATTAAAGGGGACAATCCATCAGCCTATACCAGACAGAATAGAAGCTGGAACCTATATGGTAGCAGCTGCAATTACAAGAAGTGATTTAATAATTGAAAATGTAATTGTAGAGCATATAAGACCTATTATAGCAAAGCTTGAGGAATGTGGAGTAAAGGTATTAGATGTTCCAGGAGGAGTTAGGGTTATAGGAACAGATAATCCTAAACCAGTTGATATTAAAACTTTACCTTACCCAGGATTCCCCACAGATATGCAGGCACAATTTATGGCATATTTATGTACTGTTGAAGGAACATCTATTGTAACTGAAACAGTATTTGAAAATAGGTTTATGCACGTAACTGAACTTAAGAGAATGGGAGCAAATATAAAAATAGATGGTAGAAGTGCTGTTATTGAAGGGGTTAAAAAACTAACTGGAGCAGATGTTAGAGCAACAGATTTAAGAGCAGGAGCTTGTTTGATTTTAGCAGGACTTGTAGCAGATGGTGTGACAACAATTGGAGATATTCAACATTTAGATAGGGGCTATGTTGATATTGTAGGCAAGATGAAGTCTATAGGGGCAGAAATTGAAAGGGTGTAGGAAGGTGCCGTAATGGCACCTTTTGTTTTTTGGCATTGTACCCCCCATAAAGGATTTATCTGGCATTTGTTCATTTGAAAGAGCCCATTGAAATCTTTTATAGGGCTTTTTCATACTTTGGCTAACGAGTGTTTTTTTAACAATTTGAGATGCTGTAATGGCACCTTTTGTTGTTTAGGAATAAATAGAAGAATAGTGAAATAAAATTGTAGTAGAACTTTACGAGGGGGGATTAAGTGAAAAGGGTAACAGGCTTTTTTTTATTTATTTTATTTTTAATGATAGGTATACCCCTAATCATTTCTGGAGGTGTTAGAGAGGATACAAAATTACCCTATTACATATCAAAGATTCAGCAATTTGTACCAGAACCGCTAAAAAAGCCACAGGTTGAGGACAAGCTAAAGGAGGAAAAAAGTGATAAATCAATAAAAATAAAGGTTTTTATTGAAGGACAGAACAAAATAGTTGAATTAGAGCTAGAGGACTACATAAGAGGTGTTGTAGCAGCAGAAATGCCTGCAGCCTTTGATATAGAGGCTCTAAAGGCACAAGCCATTGCAGCAAGAACCTTTGCCTTTGCCAATTTAATTCAAAATGGTGGTTCGGGCTGTGCAAAACATAGCGGTGCTGATGTATGTAGTACTGTTCACTGTCAAGCTTATGTTACAAAGGAGGAGAGATTTAGAAATTGGCCAGCCTCTATGGCAAATGAATATTGGAATAAATTAACGCAGGCAGTTTTAGAGACTAAAGGGATGGTAATAACATATAACAATGAGGTTGCAAGACATATAAAATATCATTCTACAAGCAATGGTAAGACTGAAAACAGCATATATGTTTTTGGATACCAAGAACCATACTTGGTGAGTGTTGAAAGTCCCTATGAGGAGGGAACACCAAGTTTTTCATCAAAGGTTGTTATGAAGAAGCAGGAGTTTATAAGAAGAATAAAAGAATTAAATCCTGATGTAAGTATTAGCAGTAATAATTTAGCAAAGCAAATAAAAATACTTGAATGGACAGAGGGAGATAGGGTTAAAACAATAAAAATAGGAAATAAAACATTTTCAGGAATAGACATAAGGTGGGCTATGGGTTTAAAGTCGGCTTCTTTTACTATAAATATTGACAGTAAAAATGTTACATTTAATGTAAAGGGCTATGGTCACGGGGTAGGGATGAGCCAGTGGGGAGCAAATGAAATGGCTAAAAGAGGTAAAAAATATGATGAGATACTAAAGCATTATTATAAGGGAATAGAAATTAAAAAAATTGATGAATTGGTGAATAAAAAACAGTAATTAAGAGCATCTTACTAAATGTAAGATGCTTTTTTATTCTTATGTATAAAATGTCACAAACTGGAGAAAATACTAATGGAGGTGTTGATAGTGGGAGAAAAAAACATTTTCAAAAAATCAAAATTCTTTAACAAAGACAGTTTCTATGTAATTTTATTTATCTGTCTTTGTATAGTAGCCGTAGCAGCAGTGTTTATTACAAGGAACAACGAAAGGAATATATCCAATAAGTTAGGTGATTCAAAGCTTACTGAAGAAAAGAAGACAACACAACCTAACAATGAACCAACACTAATCGAAGAAAAGACAAAGAACAAGACTGTTCCTGCTTCAAATTTACCAAAGCAAACAACAAGTAATAATCCTCAAAACAGCACTAATAATTCAACTTCAACAAAGAAATCACAGCAAAGTTCAGTAGTTTCCTTCAAACTTAACAAACCAATAGAGGGACAAATAGTAAAACCCTTTGATGATACTAAACCTCTATTTAATAAAACATTAAACCAATGGGAAACTCACGAAGGAATTGATATTGAAGCAGATTTAGGAACAGAAGTAAAGGCTGCTGCTGATGGAAAAGTTTTAAAGATATTTAAGGATGACAAGATAGTTAATACAATCAACAAAACAGGATTTGGTGTAACAGTTGTTGTTGATCACGGTAATGGATATCAAACAGTTTATTGTAATCTTGCTGAGGACTTAAAGGTTAAAGAGGGCCAAAAGGTTACTAAAGGTCAAGTTATAGGAGTTGTTGGAGATACTTCTGTTAGAGAATCCGTTGCAATTGAAGGAAGTCATCTACACTTTATGCTTCTAAAGAAAAATGGTAGTGAATATGTACCAGTAGATCCACAAAAATTTCTAAAGTAAATTAATAAAAAATAAGGTTGCAAACCTAAAGGTTTGCATCCTTATTTTAAAAAAATTATTATAAAAGACTAAAATTTTACATATTATGATATAAGAGTATTTAAGGGAGGTACATGCCTTGAAGGACTATATAGAAGAGAGAGTTTTAGAAGTTGCAAAGTACATCATTGAATCTAAGGCAACAATAAGAAAAACTGCTAAGATGTTTGGAGTAAGTAAAAGCACCATCCATAAGGATATAACAGAGAGGTTGCCCAAAATTAATCCACAGATTGCAAAGGAAGCAAAGGAAGTATTGGATTTAAATAAAGCAGAAAGGCATATTAGAGGAGGGAAGGCAACTAAATTAAAATACAAATCTGCAGAAGCATAATAGCACTCCCTATTTTCTTAACAAAAAATTTACTTTTTAAATAAAGGAAAAAAGTAAAAAATGTAGAATAATTAATTGTTAAGTAAAATTATGTAGGGAGTGTGTCAAATGGGATTTTTTACTGCAAATGACATTGGAATAGACTTAGGAACTGCCACAGTACTTGTATATGTAAAAGGAAAAGGAATAGTATTAAAGGAACCATCTGTAGTTGCTATAGAGAAAATGAGTAATAAAATTTTAGCTGTTGGTGAAGATGCCAAAAGTATGATTGGTAGAACCCCAGGCAATATAGTGGCAAAGAGACCATTAAGGGAAGGTGTAATTTCTGACTATGATGTAACAGAAAAGATGTTAAGTCATTTTATAAAGAAGGCTTACAATAAAAGAGGATGGGGTAAGCCAAGAGTAGTAGTATGTATTCCCTGTGAGGCGACAGAGGTTGAAAAAAGAGCAGTTAAAGATGCAGCATTGAATGCAGGTGCAAGAAAAGTTTATTTAATAGAAGAACCTATAGCAGCAGCAATTGGTGCAGGATTAGATATATCAAAACCAAGTGGTACAATGGTGGTAGATATTGGGGGAGGAACCACAGACGTTGCAGTTATATCCCTTGGAGGGATGGTAGTTAGGTCTTCAGTAAAGGTTGCTGGAGACAAATTTGATGAGGCAATTATTAGATATATAAGAAAGAAATATAAGTTGATGATTGGAGAAAGAACAGCAGAAGAATTAAAGATTAATATTGGATGTGCATTTAAGAGAGAAGAAGATGTTTCTATGGAAATAAGAGGAAGAGATTTAATTTCAGGTCTTCCCAAAAATATAGTTGTAAGTTCTGAAGAGATAAGAGAAGCACTTGCTGAGCCTGTACACGAAATTGCAGAATGTGTTCATTCAGTTCTTGAAAAAACTCCTCCAGAACTTGCAGCAGATATAAGTGATAAAGGCATACTTATGACAGGAGGAGGTTCACTTCTTTGGGGACTTGATAAATTCATAGAAGATAGGACTAACGTGCCTGTTAAGGTAGCAGAGGATGCAGTATCCTGTGTAGCACTTGGAACAGGGAAAGCATTAGATTTTATAGAAAAGCTTGAAGAGGTTAAAATATCAAACTATTAAAAGCACGCATAACTGCGTGCTGCAGATTGTTGACAAACTTAATTGTTAGCAAAAATCTGAAAAGCCCCATGATAGGATTTCAATAGGCTCTTTCATAAGCTTTAGCAATTCTTAGCTTTTCGACTTTGGAAAAGTCCGTAATTCGGCACAGGACGTGCCGAGCCGAGCGGCCATCAGGACGATGGCATCGCGAGGGTAGACTTTATCAAACAAAGAAAAGCTTAGAATTGCTTAGCGATATGAATCGATGACCAATAAATCCTTCATGGGGCTAATCATTGTTTTAAAGTGACTCCTTTGCTGCCTTTATAAAGGCATCTGTTATTACTTTTGCCATCTGCATAACAAACCCGAGTCTTGTAGAATTAAAGGCAAATATATCCGAATTATCCGTTGTATCTACAACTCCTATTATAGAGATATCTCCAACTTTTGGTAATTTTTTACCAACACCCTTTCCAGGAGATACAGGTCCTAACTTAACTTGAATATCACCAACAAAATCAGAATATCCAAGGCAAGCATCTACTGCAATAACAAAATGATGTTTATAATATTGATTAATAAAGTTAATCTTTGTTTCTAAGTTTACTGCGTGGGCAGGATCCTCGAGTGTCCCAATTACAGGCAGATTGAAATTTTTGTCGGTGAGTAAAGTTCCAACTAATGGACCTAAGGAGTCTCCAATACATTTATCAGTACCAATACACAGAATAATAGTATTTTTACGTATAAATTTTTTAAGATATTCCGAAAGCTTATCAACAGCATCTTTATCTTTAAAATGTACCTTCATTCCTATTAAATCATCTCTATTAGGCACATCCTCCACCCCCTTATTTAATATATACACATATATAAAGGTAAATTATTACTAAAATGAATATAAAAAAAATTAAGGGGGAAAATATAATATGAGGAGGGGTGTTATGAAAAGAATATATAGTTACCTTGTAATTATTATAACTATAATAACACTGTATACAATGTTTACAATCAAACCCAATGAAGTTGAGACTTTAGTTAATGAAACAATTGAGGAAAAAGTTTATGATGTTCAAGATGAGAACACAGGCTATATATTTGATGATTTTAATCGGGGTATTAATATAAAGCTTGAAGAAAATAAAACTAAAGATAAAGAAGAGAAAAAAACAAATAAGCAAAGTTTAAATAATATAGAAAAATTAAAATACATATATGATACTTATATAGCGAGTGAATATTACAACATAGACAGCATAGCTGAAACAACACAAGTAGCAACATACGATGTTATGTCTATGGAAAATAAAATAAGCCTTGATGATAAGGCTTATATTTTTTCATTAATAAAATACTTGAAACCTTCTGATATTTTAATATTAAATGACATAATAAAGGATGGGGTTACAGAAAAGGAAGCCGATTATATATTTAAAATTTTAAAGGATAGGCTTCCTAAGGAAAAATATGAAGAGTTAATAGGTATAGTTTATAAATATAGCAATTAATCCTTTTTGCAAATTTTGCTTATTTTTTCTTTATCCCATATATTAAGTTGATCTATATTTGTAATCGCATTCAGTATATTATCCTTTACAAAGGGTATATCGTGTTCAATTTGTTTTATTAAATCCTTCATATATTGTCTCTTTGTTTCACCATTTGCAGGGCAGGGATTTTTAACAACAGGAATATTATATTTATTACAAGCTCCTATTATTTCCTTTTCATACACATAAACAAAAGGCCTTATTAAATATAAATCCTTCCTTGATAAATAGGTTACAGGAGAAAAGGTATTAAGTCTTGCTTCATAAAAAAGTGATAATAAAAAGGTTTCAATGGCATCGTTAAGATGATGACCAAGAGCAACCTTATTACATCCAAGTTCTTTAGCAGTATCGTGCAGTATTCCTCTTCTCATATTAGCACAAAGAGAACAAGGATTTTTTTCTTTCCTAACATCAAATAATATTTCACCTATTTGAGTTGGTACTATTTTAAATTCAATATCAAGCTCCTTAAAATATTCTATTAAAGGTTCAGGGGTATATTCTTTAAAACCCATATCAATTGTTATAGCTACAATATCGAATTTTTCATTAGAGAATCTTTGATACATCTTTAATGCTTTAAGAAGCAGATTGCTATCCTTACCACCTGATACACCAACAGCAATTTTATCGCCATCTTGAATCATATTGAAATCTGTTGCAGCCCTTCGTAGCTTTCCAAGTATTTGTTTCATTTTATCCCACCTTTTAATTACGATTATTTATAGATTAAATTTACAATAAATATTGTTGATTGACAAGGGGGAAGCTGTAGGAGATAAAGTATAGAGCAATGCATAGAAATTAAATAGTATCAAAGAAATTTCTTAAGCAGATAATTTATAAGAAATCTATTGATGCTAAATATAAAATAATGAGTTATTTAAAGAATATAAAAGTATTTTAAAGAAATATGAATATAATCTTAAAAAACAGGGAATATTATATTTGAAAAAAGTTTTTGGCTCTTATATAATAACACTTGTCGCGAGGGACGAATGAAAAAAGCGACGAAAAAGATGAGTAAAAACGTGGGCGCGTAGCTCAGCTGGGAGAGCATCTGCCTTACAAGCAGAGGGTCACAGGTTCGAGCCCTGTCGTGCCCACCACATAAGATGCCGGCTTAGCTCAATTGGCAGAGCAACTGACTTGTAATCAGTAGGTTGTAGGTTCGATTCCTATAGCCGGCTCCATAAGTGGGGCGATTCCCGAGTGGCCAAAGGGGGCAGACTGTAAATCTGTTGGCGCAGCCTTCGGTGGTTCGAATCCACCTCGCCCCACCAATAAATTAAAAATAAAATATTAATATATGGGCGCGTAGCTCAGCTGGGAGAGCATCTGCCTTACAAGCAGAGGGTCACAGGTTCGAGCCCTGTCGTGCCCACCACATAAGATGCCGGCTTAGCTCAATTGGCAGAGCAACTGACTTGTAATCAGTAGGTTGTAGGTTCGATTCCTATAGCCGGCTCCATATATGGGACGGTTCCCGAGTGGCCAAAGGGGGCAGACTGTAAATCTGTTGGCGCAGCCTTCGGTGGTTCGAATCCACCCCGTCCCACCAAAGAGACGCATATGCGTCTCTTTTTTAGTAGTAAATACATCTTTTATAGGTGGTGGATAGTGGTCAATACTCAAATTGAAGTAAGCTTGCCCTAAGCTAAAAGGGCTAATTTGCCTCTAAAATATCACTATGTGGCTTATTGCAGCTTAGTTTTTTTCTATATAACTATTTTATAAGATAATCGACATTCATTACCCAATTATAGAAGTAGGCAACTTCTGTGCTTATTAGTTAAATATAAATAAAAAGTGGTGATTATAGTGAAAAAAATAAAAAAATGGGCAGAAAATTTGTTAAAGCAACTTGAACTATTGTATAAGATATATACATATCCTAAAACACCTTGGTATGCAAAAATATCAATTGGAATAGTTATAGCTTATGCTTTAAGTCCTATAGATTTAATACCAGATTTCATACCTATTTTAGGTTATTTAGATGACCTATTGATTTTACCCTTAGGAATATATCTGTCATTAAAGTTAGTACCTGACTATGTTATAGAAGAATGCAGAGAAATAGAGGTTGACTTAAGCAAATTTAAGGGTAAAAAAATAGTTTCAGCTTTGTTAATTTCAGCCATATGGCTATTACTTATATATTTATTGATTAGAAGGTTATTTAGATAAGATAAGTCCTGCAAATATTTTAATTAAATAAAATTATAAATAATATTATTGACATACATATTTTATTGTGATAATATTACTCAAGATGTTTAAATTGAATACAGGAAACTCTTATCAAGAGAGGTGGAGGGACTGGCCCGATGAAGCCCGGCAACCGGTGCATAAGCACAATGGTGCCAATTCCTGCAGAATTTAAATTCTGGCAGATGAGAGTCTTATGGATATAAGCCTCTTCGTCAGAAGGGGTTTTTATTATGCATTGAAAATTATAAACGGTTTAAATAATATAGTTTATAATTTTCATATCATTAAAAACAAAAGATTGAGAAATACTAAATTTAGTCTCAAAATCCTTCAATTAAAGTGTAAACAATTTTATTTATATATTAAAAGGAGGTAGAAAGATGGCAAGAAGATTATTTACATCAGAATCAGTTACTGAAGGACATCCAGATAAGATTTGTGATCAAATTTCAGATGCGATACTTGATGCTATATTAGCTGAAGACCCAGAGGCAAGAGTAGCTTGTGAGACAGCAGTAACAACAGGTATGGTACTTGTTATGGGGGAAATATCAACAAAATGTTATGTTGATATTCCAAAGGTTGTTAGAAGAACAATCGAAGAAATAGGATATACAAGAGCAAAATATGGATTTGACTGTGATACTTGTGCAGTTATAACTTCAATAGATGAGCAATCATCAGATATTGCAATGGGTGTTGACAAGGCACTTGAAGCAAAGAAGGGTGAAGAAAACGAATTTGCAACTACAGGTGCTGGAGACCAAGGTATGATGTTTGGTTTTGCTTGTACTGAAACACCAGAATATATGCCACTTCCAATAGCAATGGCACATAGACTATCAAGAAGACTTGCTGAAGTTAGAAAAAATGGAACACTTGACTATCTAAGACCAGATGGAAAGACTCAAGTAACTGTTGAATATGAAGATGATAAGCCAGTTAGAATAGATACAATAGTTATATCAACTCAACACAGCCCAGAAGTTACAAGAGAACAAATAGAAAGAGATATGATTGAACACGTTATAAGAAAGGTTGTTCCAGCAAACCTTCTTGATGAAAATACTAAATATTACATAAACCCAACAGGAAGATTCGTAATAGGTGGACCACACGGAGACTCAGGTCTAACAGGAAGAAAGATTATAGTTGATACATACGGTGGATATGGCCGTCACGGTGGTGGTGCCTTCTCAGGAAAGGATCCAACTAAGGTTGACCGTTCAGCAGCTTATGCAGCAAGATGGGTTGCAAAGAACCTTGTAGCAGCTGGTGTAGCAGAAAAGCTTGAAGTTGAAGTTGCATATGCTATAGGTGTAGCAAAGCCAGTTTCAATAACTGTTGATACATTTGGAACAGGAAAGTTACCAGATGAAAAGATAATTGAAATAATCAACAAGGTATTTGATCTAAGACCAGCAGCAATAATTAAGCATCTTGACTTAAGAAGACCAATCTACAGACAAGTTGCAGCTTATGGTCACTTTGGTAGAACAGATTTAGATTTACCTTGGGAAAGATTAAACAAGGTAGATGAAATAAAGAAGCTTATAGCTGAAATGTAATAAGTTAAGTTCTATGCAATATAGAAATGTTGCATAGAACTTTTTATTTTAGATTTTTGTCAAAATTATATTTTAAAGGGTGTAAAAATATTCCCTATTTACAATTTATATAAGTGAAAGGGGGAATTAAAAATGGCAGTAAAAGATTTTAAACAATCATCAACATTACTTATGAAATTTAATATGGGAGTTGACGCAAGAGGAAACGACATAATAAAGGTGGTTAATTTAAGGAAGGTAAAACCTCAAGCAGACCATCAGGCAGTATTTGAAACAGCACAATCTATCTCTACATTGGTTGATGGAAATCTTATTGAAGTTTTAAGACAAGAAGTTCTTGAATTAGTAAATGAATAATGGGGGTGTAGATTATGGCAAAGTCACTTGTTATGGTATTTCAAAATGAAGCAGGTAAGAATGTTTCACTTTCAATTCCAAATGTAAGGGAAAACATAACAGAACAGGAAGTAAAGACAGTTATGCAGGATATTATAAGCAAGAACATATTTACATCAACAGGTGGAAACTTAATAACAATAATGTCTGCACAGGTAGTAAATAGAGAAGTAGAAGAGCTTGCAGTAAGATAATGTTTGGCACTTCATTAGTTGGATGAATGAATAGGCTAAATTTAGCCCCATAATGGATTTTAGGCTGTGACAATAAATATTAAATGAAAAAGTCCCAAACCTTTAATTATAGTTTCTTTAGAGATAATGTTTTATATGTTGTTTTAAAAGTACTATGGACTTTTTCAATATAGGTTTCATAAATACTTAAAGTTTATGAAACGGCCTCAAAATCCATATATGGGGCTTTTGTAAAAATATAAAATAAGTGTTTGTTATGTATTGATTTCAATAAGTTGTAGGTATAATTTATATAAATAATGGAGGGATATTATGGAGGAATTATTTAATCAAATAGCCAATTTTGGTTTTCCGATTGTATTATCAATTTATCTTTTAGTTAGATTGGAAAATAAATTGGAAAAACTAACAGAGAGCATAAATGAACTTTCTAAAAACATATCAAATATTTGTAAATTTTAAAAAAACAGGGTTTTGACATCGAACATATGTTCGATTATAATTGTATATATAACATTTTATATTTACAAAGGGGAGGAGTTTGATGTTAGTTTGCATTAAGCCAGAATACAAAGAGGGTGTTGGGGATTGTACTATACTTATTTATGAGAGAGATGAAGTAGTTCTAAAAAAGAATATAAGATATGGCCTAAGACAAGTTGCAAAACAATATAACCAGGATATAAGGGAGCTAAAATATAAATGTAATAGGATAACAAATTTAGGTAAGTTAACCCCTATAGCACTATCATCTGACACAATATTAGTGCCAATTAAAGTTAGAACTCCAAGGGTTCACAGGGATGGAGGTTACGGATATATAAACTTGTTTTTTATTGAACAAGTTTATGAAAATTTCATATTATTAAATAATGGGAGTAAAATATTTTTTGTAGAAAATAGAAGAAGTATTATAAAAAGAATAAATGTTGCCAAGAATTTAAGTAGTACAATACTTAAAATAGAATATAGCAACATTGTTACAATTTTAAATGAGGTCTTGAAACTTAACGATAAATTAGAGACAATAATACTAAAAAGATAAATTTAGTAGGAGAGAGTTGGATGATAGATATAGAAGGTGTAGTTGAAAATATTGTTTTTAAGAATGAAGAAAATGGTTATACAGTTGCTAAAATAAGGCATAACAAGGATTTGGTTTCAGTTGTTGGTCATATTCCATTTATAAATATAGGGCAAAGAGTAAAGGTACAGGGTGAATGGGTATTTCACCCTAACTTTGGACAACAGATTAAGGTGCATTACTGTGAGGAAGTAAAGCCGTCAACAATAGAGGGGATAGAAAGATATTTAGCCTCAGGCCTTATAAAGGGAATAGGACCTGCTACAGCTAAAAAAATAGTTGAACGTTTTGGCAAAGATTCACTTGATATAATAGAAATGAATCCTGATAAACTTACTGAGGTGGAGGGAATAGGTCCTAAAAAAGCAGAAAAAATAGCAGAATCCTTTAAGGAACAGAGACAGCTTAAGGAGGTAATGGTTTTTCTTCAGAGCTATGGTATAACTGCTGGGCTTGGGATAAAGATTTTTAAACGATATGGAGAAGAAACTAATGCAGTTTTAAAATCTAATCCCTATAGGCTGTGTGACGAAGTTTCTGGTGTTGGTTTTAAAACAGCAGATAGGATAGCCGTTAATTTAGGATACGATATGATGTCGGAGGAGAGGGTTAAGGCAGGAATTAAATATATTCTTTCTCAATGTATTGCAAATGGCCACGTTTATTTACCAAAGGAGGAACTCGTTAAAGAGTGCGTTAAGATTTTAAATGTTCCAGATGAAATAATAAGGGAACAGATAATAATGCTCAACTTAAATAAAGAAATTTATATAGAAAATGTGGATAATGATGAAGCAGTATATTTAAGATATTATTATCTATCAGAGCTTTATGTAGCAAGAAAATTAATAGAGCTTTCGTTTCAAAATTATAATCAGGATTTTGATGAAATAGAGGAAGAAATAAAAGAATACGAAAATGAAAATGGAATAGAGTTTGCAAAAGAGCAGAGGGAGGCTATTGAAAAGGCAGTTAAAAATGGTGTTTGTGTTATTACAGGTGGACCTGGCACAGGGAAAACAACAATAATAAAGTGTATAATTAAACTATTTGAGAAAAGAGGTTTAAGTGTAGTTTTAGCAGCACCTACAGGAAGAGCGGCAAAGAGAATAACTGAAACAACAGGATATGAAGCAAAGACTATACATAGACTGCTTGAGATGGAATATATGCCGGAGAATGAAATACCAATATTTACAAAGGATGAAGAAAGTCCAATTGAAGCACATGCAATCATAATCGATGAGGCTTCTATGATAGATATACTGCTTATGAACAGCCTTTTAAAGGCAGTAGCGAAGGGTACAAGGCTTATAATAGTTGGTGATGTTGATCAGCTTCCATCAGTTGGTGCAGGCAATGTGCTAAGGGATATAATTGAAAGTGGAAGTATATGTGTTGCAAAGCTTAACAAAATATTTAGACAGCAGGACAAAAGTCTAATAACTATTAATGCACATAAAATAAATAATGGAGAGATGCCAATTTTAAATGAAAAGGATAAGGATTTCTTTTTTATCGAATTAGATGGGACACAGAGTTTAAATGATGAGCTTGTAAAGCTTGTATCTGAAAGATTACCAGGGTTTAAAAAGGATATTGACCCTGTTAAAGATATTCAAATATTATCTCCAATGAGAAAGGGAGATGCGGGTGTTAACAACCTTAATATAAGTATGCAGTCTGTTTTAAACCCACCAGCAAAGTTTAAAACAGAAAAGAGTTTTAGGGAATTTGTTTTTAGAAGATTTGATAAGGTTATGCAGATTAAAAACAACTACAATATAGAATGGGAAAGTGTAGTCACAGGGGAAAAGGGAAGAGGAGTATTTAATGGAGACATAGGATATATAGAGGATATTGATTTAGAAAATCAGCAAATAATAGTTATGTTTGATGATAGAAAAGTTGAATATGACTTTTCAAATCTTGAAGAACTTGAGCTTGCCTATGCAATTACAATTCACAAAAGTCAAGGAAGTGAATTTAAGGTAGTAGTTATACCTGTATGCTTTGGGCCACCAATGCTTATGACAAGAAATTTAATTTATACAGGTGTAACGCGTGCAAAGGAGCTTGTTGTCCTTATAGGAAACAGAGCCGCACTAAAATATATGATAAAAAATAATACAATAACAAAGAGGTATTCAGGGCTAAGATGTAGAATAATTAATTATTTAAAGGCAATATCCTGATAAAAGGGAGTGTTCTGTGTGGAGGTATATTTATATAAGGCAAGGGGTAAGGGCGGAAGCATATATGATATTACACTAAATCCTCAGATAGATTTTGAAGTCTTAAGGAAGATTAGGGGAATAACTAATATAGAGATATTAACGGATAAAATAGATTTATGTGTTGCTGAAGAGATAATAAATCAAATTTACAGTGGAAACTTTATTGGTAGATTCATATCTCTTCAGGAGTATTATTTAAATAAAATATTAAAGAGTTATGGTATAAAAAAAGAGAGCAGGTTTATCACAAGTGGTAAGCCTATTCCCAAGGTTGAGGATTTAGAGAGGATAGAGGAATATATAAAGGGAAAGATAATTTCCTTTAGATATTTAATGGAATTAGATGAAATAAAAAATATGGATTATGAATTAGTTATAGATGTAATACAGACTCTGTATTGTGAGAGAAGAATTAAATATACAAAGGCTGTAAAAACCATTAAAAATAAAGAAGTATGTTTTTTGTGTGAAAAGGAAAAATGCGATGTTTGTAATTTTGAACATATTGAGGATGATATACTTCTCTATGCTGCTGACAACTATAATAATTTAAAGCCGCCCCATATTGAACCTATAATAAATAGGAGTTCTATAGCAACAGTTAATACATTGAAGGAAGTAACAGAATTTATAAAGTCTAAAAGGGAAAAAAGTATGCTTCTTTCATCGCCAAAGGCATTTAGCATTGATGTTTTAATAGAGGCAGTTTATGAAGTGTTAAAGGTAGGAGGAAGAGTTCTATATATTACTTCTCCTAAATTTATAAACGAAGCAAAACAGGAGTTTCAAAGTAAAATAAATGGTGCAAGGGTAGAGATAGTTCTTGGGAGAAAGGCAAAACTTGTTGACTGCGAGATAATTGTAACATCGTATACAGATTACCCCTGCTTTTATAAGTCCTTTGATTTAGTTATATTTGATAAAAGGCTGATATTTTTAGATTTAACGAGCCTTCAGGATGAAATTTTCAAAAAAGCAAAAAAAGAGAGAGGTAAGTTTTTGAAAATATCGGTTTCACTAAATGAGGAAGATAAAAAGGAATATAAAGATTTGATTTATATGCCTGTAGATGGAATTAAAAAACCTATGCCTGAACCTATGAATATAATCTCCAGATATTTAGATGGGACAGAGGATTTTATGCCTCAAATGGCAATAGATTTTATACTTTTTACAATAAGCAAGAAAAACAACTTGATTATTTTTGTGCCAGATGAAGGTTATATCCAGAAGGTTTATTATATTTTATCTCAGACTTTAAATATTGATACAGATTTGATAGAGTATTCAACTCATAAAGATAAGGATGGACTCTTTAGATTTATGAAAAAAGAGGGCAGCATATTGATTTCCTCTGATGCAGCTGATGCATATTTAAGCTATGAAAATACAAATGTAATCATTATGTATAGTGACAATAGGGCATATACATTAGAGGCAATAATATATATGTGTCAAATTCCTATGAATTTTCAAGGAAAGAAAATAGGAGAGGTATATTTTGTGTCATGTCAGGAAACAGAAAATATGCAGATAGCAAAATCAACAATAAGAATATTAAACAAGGTTGCGTGGGAAAAGGGATATTTGAAAAAATAGTATTTTTGCTAAATTGCCTGTTAGAGGTTATATTTCAACAGCCATATTTTTGTATTATTTGTGGTAGAGAACTTGACTATGAAGAAGTATATATTTGTGATGGATGTCAAGATAGTTTTGAAAGAGTAACGGATATAGTAAAAATAGATGGACAAGATGATATTTTTTTAGATGAGTGTATAGCACTTTATGAGTTTAAAGGTAATGTAAGGGATATTGTACACGATTTGAAATATAGGGGGAAAAAAGATTTATCTAATGTTATTGCCTATCTAATTAATAAAAATATAAACTTAGATGCGGATTTAATTACGTGGGTTCCGCAGTCTAAAAGAACATATAGGAATAGAGGATATAATCAATCAGAGGAGATTGCAAAGTGTCTATCCTATTATACGAATATTAAATGTGAAGAATTACTTATTAGGGTTAAAGAAACTCAATCTCAAGTATTGCTAAATGGCATAGATAGATGGTATAATGTATGGGATGCTTTTAGTGCAGAGAGGAATTTAAAGGGATTAAAAGTTTTAATTGTAGATGATGTCGTAACTACAGGAGCAACACTAAATTATTGTGCAAAGGCATTAAAACAAAAGGGTGCATATGTAGTTAATGCCATATGTTTTGCAAAGAGTTGTTAATTAGGTTGTATCAGCTGGGTCTGTGGTTGAAAGTCGATGCTAGCCGCAGGCGAAACGACCCACGTAAGTCAGACAAAAGTCTGATGAGCATGGTGCGGTTTAGAAGTAAGTCCTGCCGAAGTAAAACTTCGAGAGGGGGATTAGTGAGAGGCATACACCTTAAGCAAAACCTCCAGCAGGCGAGTGTGGGGGCAAAGACCAGGTCAGCCAGTTGATACAGCCTTTTTATATTTTTTAAAAAAGTCTTCTAAGGGTGGAAGACTTTTTTTGTTTTAACTTTATAATTAAAAAATAATTTTTGGTTAAAATAAGATTAACAAATTTGTTTTATAATATATTGCTTATGTTCGATTAAAATTGTAAGAAAATTAGTTATCAACAACTTGTACAAAAATAAAAGTCTTAAAAATAAAGTTATGCACAGACTTTTACACATTATCCACAGGTATTTATCCAAAGTTTCCACACTCGAACAAATATATTTTGTGTAGTAAAAGTACAAAAAATACATAAAATAAATATAAAACGTAATTAGAATGCTCAAAATGGTTAAAAAATTTTGAAAAGGGAACTTGAACTAATTTGATAAAAATATTACAATATAATAAACAAATTCCCTTATAACATAAGGAAAGGGGTAGATTCTATGAAGTATATAATGACAGGTAAAAATGTTGCATTAACTGATGCCCTAAAGGCAACAGTAGAAAGGAAGCTTGGAAAATTAGAAAGGTATTTTTCAGGAGATGTAGAGGCACATATAACATTAAGTGTTCAAAAGACAAAACAAATAATTGAAGTTACAATACCCTTCAATGGAATGATTCTAAGAGCAGAAGAATCAACTAATGATATGTATTCATCCATAGATAATGTAGTTGAGAAGCTTGAAAAGCAAATAATTAAACATAAAACAAAACTTGAAAAACAAATTAGAGAAGGTGCTATAAAGTTTGCAGAAGTTCCAAAATATGATTTTGATGAGGATGATGTTAATATAAAGAAGATAAAGAGATTTTCATTAAAGCCAATGAATGTTGAAGAGGCAGTTTTACAGATGGAGCTTTTAGGACACGATTTCTTTGTATTTAAGAATGCAGAGACTGATGATGTAAACGTTGTTTATAAGAGAAACGATGGAGGATATGGATTAATAGAACCAGAATTTTAAGAAGGGGCCGTTAGGCCCTTTTAGTTTGTTGAAAAAGTTATATATTGATTAGCCCCATGAAGGATTTCTTGGGCATTCGTTCATTTCGCTAATCAATTCTAAGCTTTTCTTTGTTTGNAAAAGTCCTACCCTCGCGATGCCATCGTCCTGATGGCCGCTCGGCTCGGCACGTCCTGTGCCGAATTACGGACTTTTCCAAAGTCGAAAAGCTAAGAATTGCTAAAGCTCACGAAAGAGCCCATTGAAATCCATTCATGGGGCTTTTTCAAAATTTAGCTAACAAGTAGTTTTGTCAACAATCTCAAGGGGCCGTTAGGCCCCTTCTTCTCTTGGTATCTTATTTTGTATATTTTCAATTAACTCACTTATATAAAGTTTTGCCTCTGATAAACTCATTGCAGTTAAATCAAATGTCGAAGATAAGTTTTTACTAAGTCCCGCTTGAAGGTCTGAAATTATTAGGAGTGAATTTTCTTTTGTTGTTCCCATACGTTTTCTAAAATCCGAGTATTTTGATATATATCTTTGGTAATCACCTGTTTTACATTCTATCCATATAGGAACATCTTTAACTATAAACAGCATATCAACTTCAAAGTTATCGCCATTTGGTAGTTCCAACTGGCAGTTTTGAACAAAGGAAAAGTCATTAATTCCCTTTGTATGAAGCTCACTAATTACAATGTTTAAAATGTAGTTTTCAAGCCATCCACCTGTAAAGAAGTTTATTACCCTACCAACTCTTTGGGGAGCTCCTGTTATAATTCTACTTGATTTTTTATAGGAATAGTTTGATAAAAATGCGTTTTTATAAAGAAGGCTACAAAACTGAGTACAGTAGGTTATAACCTCTTGAGGTTTGTTCTGCATATTAAAAAAGAAACTATTTCCATTTGATAAAGAGGGTTTTATGACAGCATATAATTCCCTAAGATATTCGTATCTATTCCCAAGATAATTAGAGAGCTTCATAAAAATATCATCATCAACATCAGTTTTGTAATTTTTTATCATCATTTTTCGCGACATAATATAATTAATAGCAGTATTTTGATTGTTTAACTCAATGGTATCATTTTGAGTTTCTGAAACACCTATGTGATTTAATTTTTCAATTTTAATTAAATTTTTCTTTAAATTACTCCCCCCATCAATTTTCAAATTTAAAAGTCTAATTTCTTCCCTAAGAAGTTTAACTTCTTCTATTAGTTGATGAAGAAGCATTTCATCCAAAACAACACCCCCCAACATTTGTTATTAAATATATATTCTATGTTTATTTTCCAATTCCTTCTTTTAGGTAAAAAAAAATACCCACATTAAGTGGGTAGGGGGAGTGGTGTATTGGGGGTTTCAAATTTCGTCAAATATCTACATATCTTTACTTTAATTTTACATCCAAAGGTTAATTTTGTCAACTAATTTTTGCTAATATTTTTTTGATTTAACTATGTATAAACACAATCTTAACCTTTCAATATTGATAACGATTGGTTTAAATGATATAATGAAATTTGTATTTAAATTAGTAAAAGAAGGTGAATAAAGTGGGGATTTTAGAAAAAATTTTTGGTACATATAGTGATAGAGAAATTAAAAGGATAATGCCTTTGGTTGAAAAAATAGAATCACTGGAAGAACTAATGTCAAAACTATCAGACGATGAACTTCGTGGAAAAACGTTTGAGTTTAAACAAAGATTAGAAAAGGGAGAAACATTAGATGATTTGTTGCCAGAAGCCTTTGCAGTAGTTAGAGAAGCTGCATGGAGAACATTGGGAATGAAGCACTTTAGAGTACAGTTAATTGGTGGTATTGTACTTCATCAGGGAAGAATAGCAGAAATGAAGACTGGTGAAGGTAAAACGCTTGTTGCTACTTTACCTGCCTATTTAAATGCTCTAACAGGTAAAGGAGTTCACATTGTAACAGTTAATGACTATTTAGCAAAACGTGATGCTGAATGGATGGGAAAAATCTACAACTTTTTAGGCTTAACTGTTGGGGTTATTACACACGAGTTAGATTCAGTTCAAAGAAGAGAAGCTTATAACAGTGATATAACATATGGAACAAATAATGAGTTCGGCTTTGATTATCTAAGAGATAATATGGTTATCTATAAAGAAGAAATGGTTCAAAGAGAACTTAATTATGCAATAATAGACGAAGTTGACTCAATACTTATAGATGAAGCAAGAACACCTCTTATAATTTCAGGTGAAGGAGAAAAGTCAACATACCTATACCAAGTTGCTGATACTTTTGTAAGAACATTATCTAAAGAGGATTACGAAGTTGATGAGAAGCAGCATGCAGTTATTTTGACAGAAACGGGTGTTAAAAAGGCAGAGAGCTTCTTTAAAATAGAAAACTATGCTGATGCAGAAAATATGGAGATACAGCACCACGTTATTCAAGCCCTTAAAGCACATAAATTAATGAAGAAGGATATTGACTACGTTGTTAAGGATGGAGAAATAATAATAGTAGACGAATTTACAGGAAGACTGATGTATGGTAGACGTTACTCTGATGGTCTGCACCAAGCAATTGAAGCAAAGGAAGGAGTAAAGGTTCAAAGTGAATCAAAGACTCTTGCTACAATAACCTTCCAAAACTACTTTAGATTATATAACAAAATTTCTGGTATGACGGGTACTGCACAAACAGAAGAAAGTGAATTTAGAGAAATTTATGGTCTTGACGTTATAGTAATTCCTACAAATAAACCTGTTGCAAGAGTTGATAAACCAGATGTTGTTTACAAAACAGAAGAAGCAAAATTTAATGCAATAGTAAATGAAATTGTAGAAACATATAAAAAAGGACAGCCAGTTCTTGTTGGTACAATAAGTATTGAAAAGTCAGAACATCTTTCAAGTATGTTAAAAAAGAGGGGAATACCTCACCAAGTTCTTAATGCGAAATATCACGAAAAGGAAGCTGAAATAGTTGCAAATGCAGGACAAAAGGGAATGGTTACAATTGCAACTAATATGGCAGGTCGTGGTACCGATATAAAACTTGGAGAAGGTGTTGCAGAACTTGGAGGACTAAAGATAATAGGTACAGAAAGACACGAATCAAGAAGAATTGACAACCAATTAAGAGGACGTTCAGGACGTCAAGGTGACCCAGGAGAATCAAGATTTTATATATCCCTTGAAGATGATTTAATGCGTTTATTTGGTTCGGAAAAAATAAGTAATATAGTTGAAAGGTTGGGAATGCCTGATGATGAACCAATAGAGAGCAAGATGGTTACAAATGCAATAGAACAGGCACAAAAGAAGGTTGAAGGAAATAACTTTGAAATAAGAAAATCCCTTTTACAATATGACAATGTAATGAATAAACAAAGAGAAATAATATACAATCAAAGAAGACAGGTTCTTGAGGGAGAAAACCTTCGCGATACGATATTCAAGATGATAGAGGACGTTATAGATGCAGCAGTAAATTCACACATATCTGATGATAGACATAAAGAAGAATGGGATTTAAGGGGACTAATTAACTATTTTGTAGATGTATTTAACATTTCAGACAAGTTAAGTGTTGAAGAGTTTGATAACTTAAGTAAAGAAGAAATAAGAGAAAAGTTATTAGGCATAGCAACTAATATGTATGAAAATAAAGAAAAAGATTTTGAAGATGACAAGATAAGAGAGATTGAAAGAATAGTACTTCTAAGAACAGTTGATGTAAAATGGATGGACCATATAGATGCTATGGATCACCTAAAGCAGGGTATAGGACTTAGAGCATACAGACAAAGAGATCCAATATATGAGTACCAAATTGAGGGGATGAATATGTTTGATGAAATGATTTATAGTATAAAGGAAGATACTCTAAGATTCCTATGCAGATTAAAGCCAGAAAAAGAAGTAAAGAGAGAAAGAGTTGCAAAGGAAACATCAACAAACTATGATGAATCAGTTAAGAAAACTCCTATAAAGAAACAAAAAGAGGTAGGTAGAAATGAGCCATGTCCTTGTGGAAGTGGCAAGAAATACAAACACTGTTGTGGAAAAAATAAATAATAGGGAAGGTGATTTTAGTGCACGTAATGTTTGAAGAACACTATGCAGCAATTAACCCGATGAGGGAAGCACTTAAGGAAATGGGGGCTTCTCTTTGACATCGCTAATTTAAAGAAGGAGATTGAAAACTTAGAAAACAAGATGAATGATCCAAGCTTTTGGGATGATCCTCAAAATGCACAAGTGGTAACACAAAAATTAAAATCCCTAAAGGATAAAGTAGAAAGATATGAAGACCTTGTAAGAAGGGTTGACGATCTTGAGGTTTTAATTGAGCTATCCGATGAAGTTGAGGATTTGGATGCACTTGATGAAATAGTGCAGGAGAGAAGAGAAATAGAAAAGAAAATAGAAGATTTCAAGATAGAAATACTTCTATCAGGTGAATATGACAAGAATAATGCAATACTTACAATTCACGCGGGTGCTGGTGGAACAGAAGCCTGCGACTGGACTTCAATGCTCTTAAGGCTCTACACAAGATGGGCAGAAAAGAGGGGTTATAAGGTTGACGTTGTAGATATGCTTCCTGGTGATGAAGCGGGAGTAAAGAGTGTAACACTTGAAATAAAGGGTGAATATGCCTACGGATACCTAAAAGCAGAAAAGGGAGTTCATAGACTTGTTAGAATTTCCCCATTTGATGCAGCAGGTAAAAGACATACATCATTTGCTTCTGTTGAAGTTCTTCCAGAAATTACACCTGAACAGGACATTGATATAAGAGCAGAAGACCTAAAAATAGATACCTACCGTTCAGGTGGTGCTGGTGGACAATACGTAAACAAGACAGAGTCTGCAATAAGAATTACACATATACCAACAGGTATTGTAGTTCAATGTCAGACAGAGCGTTCACAGCACGCAAACCGTGATAGAGCAATGAAAATGTTAAAGTCAAAACTGATTGAACTTAAGGAAAGGGAACATAAAGAAAAGATAGAAGACCTAACAGGAGACTTAAAGGATATAGGATGGGGAAGCCAAATAAGATCCTATGTATTCCAGCCTTATACTCTTGTTAAAGATCACAGAACAGGCGTTGAAATAGGTAATGTTCAAGCTGTAATGGATGGAGAAATAGATGAGTTTATAAATGCATTCTTAAAGGGACAAACAGCAAGTGGAAACACAGATGTAGAGTAAAGCACCACAGCCCGTATGGGCTGTGCTTAGATTATTGACAAACCTGTTTGTTAGCTAAAGTATGAATAAGCCCCACGAAAGGATTTCAATAGGCTCTTTTATGAGCTTTAGCAATTCTTAGGTTTAGACGTAGAAAAAGTCTGTAACTCGGCACAGGACGTGCCGAGCCGAGCGGCCATCAGGACGATGGCATCGCGAGGGTAGGACTTTTTCAAACAAAGAAAAGCTTAGAATTGCTTAGCGAAATGAACGAATGCCCAAGAAATCCTTCATGGGGCTAAGCAATATATAACTCAACATTCTGACAGCTCGTGTGGGCTGTACTTTTTTACAATAACTTATAAGTGTACTTTAACAAGTAGTTAGAGCTTATAGGAATAAACCCATTCTTTTCAAAAAATGGAGTAGAAGAATCTATGCAGTCAATTAAAATAGGTAAAACCCCCTTTGTTCTAAAGGAGTTTACAATATCCATAAGAAGCATAGAACCAAAGCCTTTGTTTTGATAATCTTTGTCTATTGCAATTTTAATTATATAACCAAAACCAAGTGTAGCATTAAGCTTGTATATGCTATAACCTATGCAGTTATTATTAGAAATACACAAAGTAATTTTGATATACGGATCCTTTGCCATTTCAATAATATGGTGGGGTTTTAGTTTGAATATATCATCAAAAAAGCTGTTATCAATATCAACCATAGCCTTTGAATATATATTTGAATATGGCACAAAGTAGCAGTTTGATATATTGTTTTTTATATCATAATTTTTTTTAATCATTGTATTTAATTTATAAAGAGGATTAAAGTTTAAGGATTTAAACAACTCTAATTTTTCTTCTGGTATGTTGGCTATATACAGGTCTTCATTAAAAAGGTCTAAAAAAAGTTTTAGCATTTCAGCAAGTTCTGCATAATCCTTTATTGAATATCTAATTATAAGATTGTCATAGTATCTAACGGGATATGAATAGTGGACTGGGTTTATATCAGATACTACCATATACCCGTCATTATATATATTATAAAGCTCTTCTTCTGAAACGTAGCTTGGTTTGTGTTTTATTATCCTTTTTAAATCTAAAATAGTAGCTAAATGAGCCATAATATCACTCTCTTTTACTTGCTATAAAACATATTGATTCTAAAATTATTAATGCAACTATATATCCTAATATGACAGAAGTGAAGGAAAATTGATTAACCACTGGGTTATAAACAAGTTTAGTTCTACTTTCAAGGTATATATTTATTGCATTGAAAACATTTTCAAATCTATCTATATCAATGTTATCAATTGTGTCCTTTGGTGTGTGGATTTTGCTTGTATCATCGTGTATAAAAGTTACTGCATTTATGTTTTCATAGCAGAAGGGAGCGTGGTCGCTGTTATCCTGATAAATATTTTTGCATTTTATTTTTTCCTTAAGTAGTTCTACTAAACTTCTTGAAAAAACACTTCTGTTACCTGACGTTAATATACTTAAAGGTACATCCTCTTTAGAACCTACCATATCAAAATTTATAACCTCAGAATCCTTTAAGTTGAGTCCACTATTTTTCACAAAGTAGGAAGAACCAATAAGTCCCTCCTCCTCAGCATTAAAGGCAGCAAAAATAATATCTCTGTCGTAGGAGGTGTTTTTCAATGCCCTTGAAATTTCAATAAGCATTGCAATGCCAGAGGCATTGTCAAGGGCACCAGAGTATATTACACCATCTGCATCAAACCCAACGTGGTCAAGATGTGCAGAGAAGATTATAGGGGGGAGGGTTTTATCCTTCCCTTCCTTTATTCCTATAATATTGCTTACCTTAACCTTCTTGTAATTTACAGGGCTTTGTATTTCAATATAGTAGCCTTGTCTTTTAAACTCCTCAAGTTCCTTTAAAACCTGTGTCTGAACCGAAATCTTAATAAGCCCCTCTTTATATTCCACCTGTTCCTTATAGGGACTTCTAAATCTCATCATTCTGTCAAAGGAATAAATTACAGCCTTTACCCCATCCTTCATAAGTCTTTTATCATATTCGTAGTTTCCTAAACTCTCGCCTGTTATCCTTGATTCAAATTTAATTGTCTTGTCATCAAGCTTTGCATATATTCTTCCACCCTGTGATTGTCCAGAAATAATTTCTTTAAAATCCTCTCCGTACTTATATTCCTTTATTTTCTTTTTTTCACTGTCAAAAACTCTAAGGGTACATTCTCCCTCAATCAAAGGAACAAAAACCTCAAAGCTTTGGCGGAAGTCCTTATAAAGAGGCTTTAATCCATTCTTTTTAAATTGTGAAATTATATAATCTTCTGCAAGTTTATTTCCCTTATCACCTGCAAGTCTTCCTCTGTATTTATCAGATGATAGTTCCTTTGTTATCTCATATACGTTATGTTTATTAAAGTTTATCGGAGTAAAGGATGTAAACAAAAGGCAGATTAAAATTAGGATTACTGTATAGATTCTCTTCATAAAATCACCTCGTATAATTATATGAAAATATTAGATAAATTAGCATAAGAGAGTAACTGAAACTTTAGTTTAAGCGTATTATAAAATAGAAAATTTATGTGGGGGATTTTATAAATACAGAATAATTAATGGCAGACTTATTTTGAAATTACAAATAGAAAGGGATTCTTTGTAGAACCTATGGATATATTAATTGCAGGAAAAGAAGAATAAATTGTAGCACCTTTTTTTTATCTATTCATAATATGATATAGAGTATAAAATATAGAGGTGATTTTTGTGCCTTTTCCAAGCGAAAGTAATTGGATAATATACACAGAAAATGAACTCCCTATAACAGCCGTTCCTAATAATGTAAATCCCTGTTCAACGGACATTGTAGGAGACCTTTCAAATCCAGCAGCCTACTACTATATTGATCCAGAAACTGAAACAAATAGAGAAGTTTCCTTTAGAATGAGATTAAATCAAACACCGCTTAAAAGTCAGTCAGGTGAATTTAAAGAATTTGCTTGGGGAGTATTTATCAATTTTGGAGTAAATTTAAAATATACCTTCACAATTGACGTTAGCGGCGGAAGTTATAGATTGATAATAAAAAATCCATTTGGGGTAATAATCTATAGCGTGTTAGTTGAAGATGTATTTGGAACGGATATTAGGGTAATTAAAGCAAATACAAAGTTTCCCTGTGCCAAAACACCAGATGACGACTACTTTTTAGATTTTAAAGCACCAATCTCAGCCTTTGAAGGATTTAATTTTGATATAACATTATTTAGCCTTTGCTATTTCACATCTACTCAAAACCAAATTTTGATTAAAGATATAATCTGTGGAGATGAAATAAATAAGTCTGTTGAACCTGAGGTAATGTTGACAAAGGAAGTGACAGATGGCCCACTTTATCCTGAATGTATAGATCCAGAACAGGAAACTACCTGGACTTATACACTTACAGTTACAAATAATTCAGAGTCAACCGCAGAGGGATTAGTAGTTAAGGACGTTATAAATGCAGAATTAGGACTTGAGGATACAGATGTATCTTTAACACCAAGTGGTACAACTTCTGCAGAGTTTGATGAGGAGACATCTACAGTAACTTGGAATATAGGAGACCTTGACCCAGGTAACTTTGAAACATTAGTGGTTACAATAACAGGTTCATTTAAATATTCTGGGTTTAAGATTATAAACTTTGCAACCTTAACTGGGGATAATATAAAACCAGTAGGGCCTGTAAGTGACAAAGGAGTCTGTGTCAATGAAGAACAGGGAGAAATAGAGATAACAAAGACATTAATATATGGGCCTACAGAGATCAATGTGTGCAAAAAAGACAGATGGACAGTAGAGATAAAAGTAACAAATGTTTCGGAAGTTAAGGTGTATGGAGTAAAAGTTGTAGATGTTCTGAATGAAAATTTTGTATTTACAGGTGAAGTACCAATTTATACACCTTCAATGGGAGCAGTATTTTATGACTCTCCAACAAGTACACTTGTTTGGCAGGTTGGAGATTTAGAACCAGACCAAGAGGAAACTTTAACAATACAATTTGATGGATACTTTATAATGACTGGACTTCAATATTTAAATGAGGCACGTGCATCGGCTATAAATGCCGATACAACTGATATCGTTCGTGATGAAGGTGTTAATGTTTTGGCATCTTATGAGAATATGATAATAAATATATCTGGAAAAATAATTGACTGCAAGACAAAGGAGCTTCTTGAGGGAGTAACTGTTAAGGTATATAAACAATGTAGCCTAATTAAAACAGAGGTATTTGATGAAGAATATAGCTTAAATCTACCTGTTGGAGTTTATACAATAATATTTGAAAAGGATGGCTATTATAAAAAATTTATAGCTCCTATAATTTATACAGATGAATATATTAAATACGATGTAAAACTTTTAAAGAGAAAATCAGTAACAGATACTTTTGAGGATAATTTAGATTTATATGTTGATAGAATCGTAGAAAGAATAGATGGAAATATTTTATTAGACCAGATTGTATGCCTTCACGAGAAATATGATTTAGAATGTGGCAGTGATGTAATAGATAGTTTTGAATATAAGATATATGATAATAAAATAATATTAAAGTTTATTATAGAGAAAAATATAATTTACAAATATGAAGGAAAGGATTTAATGATTAATCTTCTTGAGCATTCCATCTGCTACCCGTTAGAAGAGGATGTTTGTGATAAGCAGTTTAAGTATAAATATATTGTTAAAGGATTTAAGTTCTGTAGAGATTTAAGTAAACTTTACAACTACTGTGATATAGAATTTAAGGGATTCTTTGTAGAGCCTATGGATATATTGGTAAAGGGTGAAACAGAGAAGGATTGCTAAGAGTTATCCACTAATCTCAAGGCTTATCCACAGGTTTTGTGGATAAGCTTGTGGAATATTATGTGAAAAAAATGTGGAAGAATGTTGGATAAAAAAATATTGTGTATAAGATGTGGACAAGCTTGTGGATATTGTTGAAAACTTTTTAGAATATTTGAAAAATCATTATTTTTGTAAATATATAATATACTATAATATGATTAAGATATAGGGTGGGGTATTATGGCAGATAACATAGATAAGCAGATTGACGATTTTATAAAAAGGTTATCTGAAAGGTTTGAAACAGTTGAAGATGACTGTGAATTTGAAGATTGCTTTAATGAGTATATAAAGGAGAGTATAGAGGGTGGAATTAAGGATAAAAGGGTTTCATACAACCCCTGTAATGCCTGTAGAAAAAACAGGTAATAATAGATGCCTACAATAGAATATGCAATAGAGAATATATTCCACCTTATGTTGATGAGGATTGTAGAAATTATAAGCTGGCACTTGTGGCAGAAAAGGTTGAAGAAGAAATTTTGGTAAATGTTTTTGAATACTTGATATTTAGAGTAAGTATTAGGGAAATAATAGATAGGATAGATGATGTTGAATGGAGATGTAAGGCGGAAGATATACTAATATCTACAGGATATGATAAATTTATTGAGATGAACTTTGGAAAATTTAATAAAAGGCAGATAATAAGGATGCTTTACAATGTAAACTATGTTCCCTTTGATGCAGATAGAAAAAGAACTCTAACAGAAAAAGAATGCATTACAATGATAAAATATTATATAGTAGTTGCACTTAGGGACAAGGTAAATGAAAGTCTACTTAAAATACTAAGGCTTATAGAACTTGAGCTTGAATATAAAATAGCAGTTATAGAGGATGAAATAAGATATATAATAAAATGTATACTTCAGGAGATTTTAATTACTCCAATTCAATCAAATAACTATAATATAAATTCCTTTAATGTTGTAGGGGCATTAACTGAACTTTTTAAGGTGTTTGATGGGGTTGTAATAAATGGTACAGTCGCAGCAAATGGTAAACACGATCAAAGATCTGATTTTAAACATTTTAGAAATACAATAGAGAAGTATGAAAGGGCAATACGAGTATCCTTTGACTTGTTAACTAAAAAGATAAAGCAGTATGGTGAACTAATAGAGCAAAGAAGATATATTGTTGGATTTACCGGCATTTGTGAGAGGCCAAACGTATTTCCTAAAAATGGTGATAATAAGGATATAATTGTTCCGCCTAAACCTATAATTATTTTAAATCCTGAACAAAAATAGGTTGTCTTTTTTTGATATATAATGTAAATTATTATTGTAATATATATTTTAAAGAGGTGTAAATATATGGGAGATGGGCCTTATAGTAGTAGCTTAAAATAGACCACAAGGGTGCATACTGTTCTGCACCCTTGTGGGGTGTAGAAAGGAGTGCACGGAATGATAAAGATTTATAAGACTATTCAGGACAACACAACGGTAGAGGTTGAAACTATTGAAAAGGGCTGTTGGATTAATGTAATAGATCCAACAGATACAGAACTTGAATATGTTTCAAGTAAGACAGGTATTATGGTTGATTTCTTAAAATCAGCACTTGATGAAGAGGAAAGTTCGCGTTTAGAAATTGAAGAGGATCAATACCTATTTATATTTGACATTCCATTTATTGATGTCGAAAACAAAAAACTAAACTATTATACAATTCCACTTGGTATTGTTTTAAATAATGATTTTATAGTAACAATATGCCTTGAAGAAAATAAAATACTTGAAGATTTTATAAAGGGCAAAATTAAAAGCTTTTATACCTACAAAAAATCAAGATTTATACTACAAATACTATTTAGAATATCGACCTATTACTTAAACTATCTAAAGCAGATAGATAAAACAAGTTCAGTTATAGAAGCAAGGCTTCATAGATCAATGAAAAATAAAGAACTTATACAGCTTCTTGAACTTGAAAAGAGTCTTGTTTATTTTTCAACATCTCTTAAGGCAAATGAGATAACCCTTGAAAAGATGCTAAAGCTTGAAATGATAAACAAATACCCAGAGGATCAAGATGTTCTTGAGGATGTTATAATTGAAAACAAGCAGGCAATAGAGATGGCAAATATATATAGTAACATATTAAGTGGTACAATGGATGCCTTTGCATCAATCATTTCTAACAACTTAAACATAGTTATGAAGTTCTTAGCATCAATTACTATTGTAATATCTATTCCATCGGTTTTTGCAGGACTTTGGGGTATGAACGTACCAGTTCCCTTTGCAGAAAATCCCTTTGGATTTTATATAGTTCTTTTAATTACGGCACTTGCAACAGGAGTTGCAACATATTTCCTTGCAAAGAAGGATATGTTTTAAGGATTTATATTGAAGTTAGGTTTAAGCCTAACTTCACGTTGTTGAAAAAGTTATATATTGATTAGCCCCATGAAGGATTTATTGGGTATTCGTTCATTTCGCTAATCAATTCTAAGCTTTTCTTTGTTTGAAAAAGTCCTACCCTCGCGATGCCATCGTCCTGATGGCCGCTCGGCTCGGCACGTCCTGTGCCGAATTACGGACTTTTTCAAAGTCGAAAACCTAAGAATTGCTAAAGCTCATGAAAGAGCCAAATAAAATCCTTTCATGGGGCTTTTTCATACTTTAGCTAACAATTTGGTTTGTCAACAAAATGAAGTTAGGCTGTGTCCTAACTTTTTGTATTTACAGCCCCTTTTTGTTTAATTTTTGTATAAAATATAGATAATTAAGTAAAAGTTTAGTATAATAAAGTTAAAAATGTTGAAAAAGAGGGTTATTATGACGAAAAGAGAAGTTTGGCTGGGGCATATAATAATTTCATTTATGGTTATTTTGGCATTTTTAATAAGTAAACTTTACTGGACGAATATTCACTTTATAAATACTATAAATTTAATTGAAACAATAATTTATTTTGTTGCAGCTTTATTTTGCTATAGAGCGTATAAAAAAATAAAAATCTCCTACTTTTTAAACATAATGCTTTTTTTAATCTTTTCACTTATTGGGGATTTGATAGATGTTTATTATACTTTAAATATATATCATATTTTTTATTTTATAGCCTATGTAAATGTATTTTTAGCACTTGATAAACTATATAAGCATTTTATGCTCTTGAAGTTCAATAAATCAGTATTAATAGATACATTAATATTTTGTTATGTTTTCATATATACTATATTGTTGTTTTTTTCAAATAATGTATTAAAGGAATTATCCTTTGATATTGTTTATGTCCTATTTGATGTTATACTTCTATTTTATATAGTAATGAATGCGTTGAAGATGACATCAGAACTAAAAATAAGAAGACACGTTATGTATATTATTGCATCACTTGTGTTTTATTTTGTTGCTGATTTAGTATATTTTGTAGTAGGTTCTAATACAAATAATGCCTACACAGGCTTTGCAGACATCTTATATTGTTATACAGGATTAAGTATTATATTTGGTGTACATCACCTACTTAAAAGAGGGATGAAGGATACCATAACATCATATATAAAATCTTCTCTTAAAAGTAAAAGTTTAGAAGTTTATTTTGTATGGTTGTATAGTATATTGTTATTAATATTTGTTATATCCTTTATGAAGTTGTTCAATAATTTTAATTTAGATTTAGATGATACAGGAGTATATGTGGTAATTTTTTCTTTAATGGTATTTAGGATGTTTTCCAATATAAAAACGATAACAGAAAATGTAAAATGGTTTGAATATGAGAATATATATGATAAACTTACACAGTTCTATAAAAGAGAAAAGCTACCTGAAATTCTAAACAAAATAAAAATGTTTAGAAATAGAGTATATCCTATATCCTTAATGCTTATTGATATCGATGAGATGCAGGCATATAACTCAAGATATGGAGTAGAAGAAGGAGATAATAGAATAAGAACTCTATCCGCATTGGTAGATAGGTTTTTAGGTGAAGATTCTATTTGTATGAGATATGGTGGAGATGAGTTTTTAGTCATATTCATAAGAAAAGAAGAGAAGGAAGTAAAGGATAGAATATCTAAATTAACCCGATATATAGCAGAACAAAATAAAGTTCTAAAAGAAAAAATAGCCTTTACCTTCTACAACCTAACATTAAATGAACAAACGGATATAGAAAAGGCGTTGTATAATGTAGAAATAAAGCTATCTCAAAAAAGGATTGCTAAAAAACAGATGGTAAATGATCTAATTGAAGAAAAGAATAGAGAAAAGTTAGAAGAACAGCAGGTTGAGGTGTTAAAAAGTTTCCTTAAGATTGTTCAGCTAAAGGACAGTTACACCGATGGCCACTCAAATAGGGTGGCAGAGTATGCAACACTTATAGCAAGGGAGATGAATCTTCCTGAAAATCAGGTAAAAACAATATATACAGCAGGTCTTCTACACGATATTGGTAAGGTTTTGGTGCCAACCGAAATATTAAATAAAAATGGGCCTTTAACCCAGGAAGAATGGAGTATAATGTCCAAACATCCTATATATGGTTATGAAATAGTATCCTCCCTAAACATACTACAGGATGTAGCTCCTTTAATTAGATACCACCACGAAAGATATGATGAGGCAAAGGAAGGTTTTTCGGGTTATCCTAAGGAGAAGTTTGGAGAGGAGATACCGCTTGGTGCCAGAATACTTGCGGTTGCAGATAGTTTTGATGCAATGATTACCGATAGGCCCTATAGAAAAGGAATGTCAATGGATAAGGCTGTTAGCATAATAAAGGCAGAGGCAGGCAAACAGTTTGATCCAAAGGTAGTTGAGGTGTTTATAAATATAATTGAAGTTGCAATGAGTTTTTAGAAAAAGGTATCTGTTGAAGTTTTTGAAAAAGTTGATAATTAATATATCATTTTTTGAAATTGTTGAGGAACATACTTGTTATCTGAAATTTGGAAAAGCCCCATGAAAGGATGTTTTGGATCTTTCATGAGCTTTAGCAAATCTTAGCTTTTCGACTTTGAAAATGTCCGTAACTCGGCACAGGACGTGCCGAGCCGAGCGGCCCTCAGGACGAGGGCATCGCGAGGGTAGGACTTTTCAAACAAAGAAAAGCTTAGATTTGATTAGCGAAATGAACGAATTCCAATAAATCCTTCATGGGGCTGATTCTTGTATTTCAATATCTAAAAATATAACAGCACATAAAAACATTTAGTTTCGTGTTTTTGAAACAGCATTTTAAGAGTTTTTTACCATAAATCTGATATATAACAGGATTATCTATTTTAAATTTATTGTAACAACCATTGAAATACCAATTAATATGTGATATATTACTTTAGTCAAATTGTTTAAAAATTATGTCAAATTTGTTAAAATTGTAACAATCCAATTTTTATTTACATTTAATAACATTGAATTGGACTCTTTTATAGTTTATAATTAAATTGTTTGAAAATTATAAAAAGAAAGTCTATTATGGTTAATGATTATATTCATTAGCCAATAATATATAATCAAAAATGCCATAAAAATAACAAGCAAGGGGTGTGAATTTGATGAATCAACAAAATTGCTGCTGCTGTGGCGGAAATCATGTTGATGAAAGATTAGAAAAGGTAATGAAGGTTATCGAAGAACACAAGACAGTAAAGGGTGGCCTTATTCCAGTACTACACGAAATACAGGATACATACGGCTATCTTCCAGAGGACATTTTAAAGATAGTATCAAAGGAACTTGATATTCCAATGGCAGAAATATTTGGTGTTGCTTCCTTCTATTCATATTTCTCACTTGAACCAAAGGGAGAACATATAATAAGAGTATGTCTTGGAACAGCTTGCTACGTAAAGGGAGCACAAGGTCTAATTGATAGATTAAGCAAGGAACTAAACGTAGAAGTTGGTAAAACAACAGAGGATGGAAAGTTTACACTTGAAGCTACAAGATGTCTTGGAGCTTGTGGACTTGCACCTGTAATGGTTATAGGTGAAAAGGTATATGGAAGAATTACTCCAGATGATATTCCAAACATATTAAAAGAATATCAAGACAAATAAGGCGATATTATGAGGGAGCTTTCGCTTCATATAATGGACATAATTGAGAATTCAATTAGTGCGGATGCAACGCTTATTGAACTTTTTATTGAAGAGAATACTTTAAAAAATACCTTTACTATAAAAATAAAGGACAATGGTAAGGGTATAGATGAAGAAATGCTAAAAAACATAACCGACCCATTTGTAACATCAAGAACTACAAGAAGGGTAGGATTAGGTCTTTCATTATTTGAAAGCACTTGCTTAAGGTGTAATGGGAGTCTTAAGGTTTACTCAAAGGTAAATGTAGGTACAGAAGTTGTGGCTACAATGGAACACGAAAATATAGACAGGCCACCACTTGGGAAAATTGAGGAAACTGTAGTAACTGTTTTATTGAATCCAAGTATAGATTTAGTATATGAGCATATTTACAATGATAAAAAGTTTGTACTTGATTCAAGAGAGATAAAAAGGATACTTGGCAGTGATGAAATTAATACTCCAGAGGTACTTTTGTGGATAAAGGATTTTATTAAGGAAAATTTAAAAGAAATTAGTGGAGGTGCCTTCTAATGAAAACTATACAAGAATTAGAAGAAATCAGAAAAAGAACCCTTGATAAGGTTAACCAAAGAAAGGATAGAACAACAACAAGAATAGTTGTTGGTATGGCAACTTGTGGTATTGCTGCAGGTGCAAGACCTGTTCTACTTGCGATAATGGAAGAGGTTGAAAAGTTAGGACTTACAGATGTAGTAGTTGCTCAAACAGGATGCATAGGTCTATGCAAGATGGAGCCAATAGTTGAGGTTATAAAGCCAGGTGAAGAAAAGGTTACTTATGTAAAGATGGATGCGGAAAAGGCAAGAAGAATAGTAAGAGAGCACGTTAAGGACGGAAATGTTGTTGAAGAATATACAATGCACGTTATCCAAGGAAAGATATTAAACGACTATAAGGTAGAAAAAGAGTGATTGGAGGGAAAAGCATGGCTTTCTATCGTTCACAGGTTTTAGTTTGTGGTGGTACAGGCTGTACATCATCAGATTCAATGAAGATTTTAGAAAAGTTTAAAGAAGAAGTTAAAAAACACAATATAGAAAATGAAATAGAAATAGTAAGAACAGGATGTTTTGGTCTTTGTGAATTAGGTCCTGTAGTTATTGTTTATCCAGAAGGAGCATTCTATTCAAGAGTACAAATTGCAGATGTTGAGGAAATAGTAGCAGAACACCTTGTAAAAGGTAGACCAGTTACAAGACTTCTATATACAGAAACAATAGATGAGGGAAGAATAAAGTCCCTAAATGAAACAGGATTCTATAAAAAGCAAGAGAGAATAGCACTTAGAAACTGTGGTGTTATTGACCCAGAGAACATAGATGAATATATCGCCTTTGATGGATATAAGGCACTTGCAAAGGTATTAACTACAATGACTCCAGAACAAGTAATTGAAGAAGTTAAAAAGTCCGGTTTAAGAGGTAGAGGAGGCGGAGGTTTCCCAACAGGACTTAAGTGGGAGCTTACTGCAAAGTCAAAGGCAGACCAAAAGTATGTTGTATGTAATGCAGATGAAGGAGACCCAGGTGCCTTTATGGATAGATCTATACTTGAAGGAGACCCACATTCAGTTCTTGAGGCTATGACAATTGCAGGATATGCAATTGGTGCAAATCAAGGATATATCTATGTAAGAGCAGAGTATCCAATAGCTGTTCAAAGACTTAAGGTTGCTATAAAGCAAGCAAGAGAATATGGATTACTTGGAAAGAACATATTTGGAACAGACTTTAGCTTTGATATAGAAATAAGACTTGGTGCTGGTGCCTTCGTATGTGGTGAAGAAACTGCACTTATGAACTCAATAGAAGGTAGACGTGGTATGCCAAATCCAAAGCCACCATTCCCAGCACAATCAGGACTTTGGGAAAAGCCAACACTAATTAACAACGTTGAAACTTATGCAAACATACCTCAAATTATAGTAAGAGGTGGAGAATGGTTTGCTTCAAAGGGAACAGAAAAGAGCAAAGGAACAAAGGTTTTTGCACTTGGAGGAAAGATTACAAACACTGGACTTGTTGAAGTTCCAATGGGTATAACTCTAAGAGAAGTTATATATGAAATAGGTGGAGGAATTCCTAATGGAAAGAAGTTCAAGGCTGTTCAAACAGGAGGTCCATCAGGTGGATGTTTAACAGCAGAACACTTAGATACTCCAATTGAGTATGATACATTAACTGCACTTGGCTCAATGATGGGTTCAGGTGGTATGATTGTAATGGATGAAGACACTTGTATGGTTGACGTTGCAAGATTCTATCTTGACTTTACAAGAGATGAGTCCTGTGGTAAGTGTACTCCTTGTAGAATAGGTACTAAGAGAATGCTTGAAATATTAGATAGAATAGTTGAAGGAAAGGGTACCTTAGAAGACCTTGATAAGCTTGAAGAGTTAGGAAAACAAATAAAGGCTGCTTCACTATGTGGTCTTGGACAAACAGCACCAAACCCAGTGCTATCAACACTTAAGCACTTTAGAGATGAATATATTGCACACGTTGTGGACAAGAAGTGTCCAGCAGGTGTATGTCAAGCACTACTTCAATACACAATCATTGAAGAAAAGTGTAAGGGATGTAGCCTATGTGCAAGACAATGTCCAGTTAATGCAATTTCAGGACAAGTAAAGAGTCCATTTAAGATTGATCAAGACAAGTGTATTAAGTGTGGTGCTTGCTTAGATAAGTGTCCATTCAAGGCAATAGTTAAGAAATAGGAGGTACAAGGAACGATGGAAATGGTAAAGTTAACTATAGATGGAATAGAAGTAGAAGTACCAAAGGGGACTACTGTAATTGAAGCGGCAAGAAAAGTAGGTATAAACATTCCAAGTCTTTGCTACTTAAAGGGTGTTAGCCATACATCAAGCTGTAGAGTTTGCGTAGTTGAAGTTGGACCAAGACTTATAGCATCATGTACACTGCCTTGTGAAAATGGAATGGAAGTTAAGACAAACACTCAAAAGGTAAGAGAAGCAAGAAAGACAGTTGTTGAGCTTCTACTTTCAAACCACAAGAGAGAATGTACTTCTTGTAATAGAAGTGAAAACTGTGAACTTCAAACACTTTCAAAGGAACTAAACATAAGAGATATAAGATTTGAGGGTGAAAGATTAAGCTACGAAATAGATAATTCATCCCCATCACTTGTAAGAGACCAAGAAAAGTGTGTTCTTTGTGGAAGATGTATAAATACTTGTAAAAATGTACAAACTGTAGGTGCAATAGATTTTTCAAGAAGAGGATTTAACACAAGAGTATCAACTGCACTTGATAGAGATATAGCTGAAACAGTATGTGTAAACTGTGGACAATGTATAATGGCTTGTCCAGTTGGTGCACTAACTGAAAAGGAAAACATTAAGGACGTATGGAAGGCACTTGCTGATCCTGAAAAGTTTGTTGTAGTTCAAACTGCACCAGCTGTTAGAGTTGCACTTGGTGAAGAGTTTGGAATGCCAATTGGTACAAGAGTTACAGGAAAGATGGCAGCAGCATTAAGAAGACTTGGATTTGATAAGGTATTTGATACAGACTTTGCGGCAGACCTTACAATAATGGAAGAAGGAACAGAACTTCTTTCAAGACTTGAAAAGGGAGAAAACCTTCCACTTATGACAAGCTGCTGTCCTGGATGGGTTAAGTTTGTAGAACACTTCTATCCAGAACTTATAGAAAACCTTTCAACTTGTAAATCACCTCACGAAATGGAGGGTGCACTAATAAAGCACTACCTTGCTGAAAAACTTGGTGTTGACAAGAAGAATGTAGTGGTTGTTTCAATAATGCCTTGTGTTGCTAAGAAGTTCGAAGGACAAAGAGAAGAACTTTCAAATGAAAATCTACAAGACGTAGACTATGTACTAACAACAAGAGAACTTGCTCAAATGATAAAGGAAGCAGGAATAGACTTTACAAAGCTTCCAGATGAAGAATTTGATAATCCGCTTGGAGAATCAACAGGTGCAGCTGTTATATTCGGTGCTACAGGTGGAGTTATGGAAGCAGCCCTCAGAACAGTATATGATCTACTTTCAGGACAAGATTTAGAATCAATAGACTATGTACAAGTAAGAGGAACTACAGGAATTAAAGAAGCTGAACTTACTCTACCAAACGGAAAGACTATAAGAGCGGCTGTTGCCCACGGACTTGCTAATGCAAGAGAGCTTATGGAACTTGTAAAGAGTGGAGAAAAGCACTATGACTTTATAGAAGTTATGGCTTGTCCAGGTGGATGTGTAACAGGTGGAGGACAACCAATAGTAGACTCAAGAACTCAAGCTTGTATAGATGTTAAGGCAGAAAGAGCAAAGGCTATCTATGATGAAGATAAGGATATGCCAATAAGAAAGTCACATAAGAACCCATACATCATAAGACTATATGAAGAGTTCTTAGAAAAGCCAAACAGCCATAAGGCACACGAACTACTTCATACTCACTATGTAAAGAGAGACAGATTCTAATTGCTATATTGTGTAAATTACATTAGTGTGATAAAATAATAATAAGGTATCCGCTAAAGTGGTTCTACTGCTTTGGGGGATGAAGTTATATAGCCTGATTGCAAGGAGTATTCTGAGCAGGAGGGGAAGGATATAAATAGACTAACTATGGCCATTTTATGCCTTCCAGCTTTTGCTGGAGGGCATTTTTACTTTAGAAGGAGGATTTTTAAAAATGGAAAAAAGGCTTGGAGTTGTTGCAATTGTAGTTGAGGATTTAGAAAGGGCAGAGGATGTTAATTCAATCCTACACGAATTTAATAGTTTAGTAGTGGGAAGAATGGGAATACCCTATAGAGATAGAGGCGTATCTGTCATTTCACTAATTGTGGATGGAACGACAGATGAGATTAGTGCAATGACAGGTAAGCTTGGAAAAGTAAAGGGTGTAAGTGTAAAATCAGCATTAACAAAGAAATAGGTGATAGGATGAAGGAATTAATATACAAGATAGTTGAAGGATATGAACCTACTTTAGATGAAATGGAGAAGATACTTTCTCTAAATGAAGAGGATGCAGAGGTTTTATTTAAGGCTGCAGATGAGGTAAAAAAGAGGTATTTTGGAAATGAAGTACACATAAGAGGAATAATAGAATTTTCAAGCTACTGTAGAGCCGACTGCTACTACTGTGGCTTACGTTGTAGTAACAGAAGCCTTCCAAGATACAGAATGGATAAGGATGAGATAATAGAATGTGCAAAGGAAGCAGTGGATGCGGGATACAGAAGCTTAGTGCTTCAGTCTGGAGAGGATTTATATTATACAAAGGAAATTTTAGGTGAAATAGTAGAGAGGATAAAGGAGTATTCAGATGTTGCAATCACTTTAAGCATAGGTGAGAGAAGCTTTGAAGAATATGAATACCTAAAGGAAAAAGGGGCAGACAGATTTTTAATGAAGCACGAAACAGCAGATGAATCATTATACAATAGCCTTCACCCACATTCAAGTTTTAAAAACAGAATAGGATGTTTAAAAAATTTAAAGACGTTAGGCTACCAAGTTGGAAGTGGATTTATGATAGGTCTTCCAGGGCAAACCTTAAGAACAGTTGCAAAGGATATTATGTTACTTAAGGAACTTGATGTAGATATGGCAGGAATAGGGCCATTTATACCCCATAAAGACACCCCACTTGGAAAATATGATGCTGGTAGTGCATTTTTAACAGTAAAGGCTGTAGCACTGACAAGAATACTTTTAAAAAGACCTCACCTTCCTGCAACAACTGCACTTGGAGTATTAAATACAAAATACAAAGATAAAGTCTTCTTCGCAGGTGCCAACGTA
This sequence comes from Caloramator sp. ALD01, assembly GCF_000472625.1. NCBI lineage: Bacteria > Bacillati > Bacillota > Clostridia > Eubacteriales > Clostridiaceae > Caloramator > Caloramator sp. ALD01. The sequence continues at coordinate 12,158 of NZ_AXAA01000004.1, read as the reverse complement.
ATAATGCAAAAGGTTGAGCCACATAAGTATAGAAGGTTATATGAAATTTATCCAAAGGATATAAAGTTTGAAAAAAGTATAAGGGAAGAAAGGATGGATTTAGAAAACTATCTGTTGAGCTTAGGACTTAAAATTTCAGATAGTAGAGGCGATGCCCTCAAAATTTAGGAGGTTTTAGTATGGAAACTATAAAGCAAACATTTATAAATGATAATGAGATTTTTAAGATATTGGATGAAGCAAAAAAGAAGGCTGAGGATAGGGAATATGTTTTAAGCATATTAGATAAGGCAAAGGGAGCAAAGGGACTTACTCCATTTGAGGCGGCTGTTTTATTAAACATTGAGGATAAAGGGCTTTTAGATAAGATGTTTAAAATGGCAAAGGAGATAAAGGAAAGGATATACGGCAGAAGAATAGTTTTATTTGCACCACTTTATGTAAGCAACTACTGTGTTAATGAATGTGAATACTGCGGATATAAGCATTCAAATTGTTCATTTAAAAGAAAAAAGTTAACTATGAGTGAACTTATTGAGGAAGTTAAGGTTTTAGAGTCACTTGGACATAAAAGACTTGCCCTTGAGGCAGGAGAAGATCCTCAAAATTGTCCGATTGAATATATCTTAGACTGTATAAGAACAATATATTCAATTAAGTTTGATAATGGAAGTATAAGAAGAATTAATGTAAATATTGCTGCAACAAGCGTTGAAAACTATAGAAAATTAAAGGAAGCAGAAATTGGGACATATATACTATTCCAAGAAACATACCATAGAGAAACCTATGAAAAGATGCATAAAAAGGGACCAAAACATAACTACGACTATCATACAACAGCAATGGATAGAGCTATGGAGGGCGGAATTGACGATGTAGGACTTGGAGTATTATATGGACTTTATGACTATAAATATGAAACTGTTGCTATGCTGCTACACGCACAGCACCTTGAGGAAAAGTTTGGAGTAGGGCCTCATACAGTTTCTGTTCCAAGGCTTAAAAAGGCAGAGGGTGTTGACTTAGATAAGTTCCCCTATTTAGTATCAGATGAAGATTTTAAGAAGATTGTAGCAATATTAAGACTTTCTCTACCTTATACAGGAATGATTCTATCCACAAGAGAAGAGCCAAAGTTTAGGGATGAAGTAATAGCACTTGGTATATCTCAAATAAGTGCAGGTTCCTGTACAGGTGTTGGTGGATATGTTGAGTATTATAAGGGAGAACACCACGATGATGAAAAACCTCAATTTGAGGTAGGAGACCATCGTTCACCTCTTGAGATAATAAAGAGCCTATTAAGGGGTGGATATATACCAAGCTACTGCACAGCCTGTTATAGAGAAGGAAGAACTGGAGATAGATTTATGAGGCTTGCCAAAACAGGGCAGATAAACAACGTATGTCAGCCAAATGCCCTAATTACACTAAAGGAGTTTTTACTTGATTATGGTGATGAAGAGGCAAGAAAATTAGGAGAGGAAGTAATAAAGAGAGAACTTGAAACAATTCCTAATGAGAGGGCAAGGGAAGCAACAATAAAGATGCTTGAAAGAATAGAAAAGGGAGAAAGAGATTTAAGATTTTAGGAGGAATACTATGTTAGATACACCAAAGGCAAATAGGCTTCACATTGCAATATTTGGGAGAAGAAATGCTGGAAAATCGAGTCTTATAAATGCAATAACTGGTCAAGAAATAGCTCTCGTGTCAGATTATGCAGGAACAACAACAGACCCTGTATATAAAGCTATGGAACTTCTACCAATTGGTCCTGTTGTTATTATAGACACAGCCGGTATTGATGATGAAGGAGAAGTTGGAGAATTAAGAGTTAAAAAGACAAAGGAAGTTTTGGATAAAACAGACCTTGCACTACTTGTATTTAGTGCAGAAAACACTGATCTATCAATGGAGAAGGAATGGTATTCTCTTTTAAAGGAGAGAAAGATACCTACAATCGGAGTTGTAAATAAGATAGACGTTAAGGATTTAGACGTAGAGGAGCTTAAAAAGGATTTTGATTTACCCTTTGTTAAGGTTAGTGCAAAGGCTAAGATAAACATTGGAAAACTAAAAGAGGCAATACAACAGTATGCACCAGAGGATTATGAGAGAAAGACAATTTTAGGTGATGTAGTAAAGCCTAAGGATTTAGTTGTTTTAGTTGCACCACAGGATATTCAAGCTCCTAAAGGAAGGCTAATACTTCCACAGGTGCAGGTTATAAGGGATATATTAGACAATGATGCACTAGCACTAACTGTAAAGGACAGTGAACTAACTGATATTTTAAGTGCACTAAATAGAAAACCAGACTTAGTTATAACTGATTCACAGGTTTTTGAAAAGGTAAATAGAATGTTAGATAAGGATGTACCTCTAACCTCCTTCTCAATTTTAATGGCAAGATATAAGGGAGAATTAAAAATACTAATAGAAGGTGCAAAGGCTATTGATACATTAAAGGATGGAGATAAGGTGCTGATTGCGGAGGCGTGTACACACCATCCACTTGAGGGTGATATTGGACGTGAAAAGCTTCCAAATTGGTTAAGACAAAGAACAGGTGCAGACCTTGATATAACAGTAAATGCAGGAGTTGATTTTCCAGAAGATTTAACTCAATATAAACTTATAATCCACTGTGGTGCGTGTATGTTTAATAGAAAGCAGATGATGACGAGGATAATAAGGGCAAGGGAGCAGAATGTGCCAATTACTAACTATGGTGTAGCAATCGCATATATGAATGGAATACTTGATAGAGTGACAGGGATGCTAATTTAGCATCCCTTATTTGTTAAAATTTATTATAAATTGTAAAAAATATATTGTATGAATTTAAACGTTATGTTACAATGTTGTAAGTTACGAAAAATGTAATATTATGATATATTTTATCAAAATATATCATAAATTGATATTTTAAATATTCAAGATAGAGGTTTGGTTATTGGTTAAAGAGTTAATCTTAAACTAAATGTTAAAACATTAACCAATAAAGCCAACTAAAACTTTGAGATGAAAAGGTCATATGAGGGGAGGAAAATTATGCAGTCTGTTAGGAAAAAAAGCATTAGTTCAAAGATTATTTCCACATATTTTTTGTTATCCTTTGTACTTGTATTTTTAATAATGTGTATAGTTTACCTTCAGTTTAAAAATGTTATTCAAAATAATGTGCTGGAGTCAAACTCAAATTTTATAGTTGAACTTTTAGATAGGCAGTATGCAGGCGATTGGAGGGTTGAAGGGGAGAAGCTTTATAAGGGAGACAAGATTATTAACGAAGATTATCAAATACTTGATGCTATAAAGAATATCACAAAGGCAGATGTAACAATTTTTTTAAATGATACCAGAATAAATACAACAGTTGTAAAGGATGGTCAGAGGCAGGTTGGAACAAAGGCTGCACAAAATGTAGTAGATAAGGTATTAAAAGAGGGAACTAACTATAATGGAACTGCAGATGTAGTAGGTAAAAAATATGTTACTATATATAAGCCCATAAAGGATAGTACAGGAAAAGCTATTGGTATGATTTTTATAGGTTATCCAGAAAGTTATGTTTTTGGAATAATCAAGACTCCTATGATTTTAATAATTGCTATATCTTTATTAGTTCTTTCACTTGGGGCTACTGCTTTTTATTTAATTATAAGAAGAAATGTAATAAAACCAATAGAAAAACTAAATAAAAATCTAAATGCTGTTTCAGATTTAGATTTCAAAGTTACAGTAGATAAAAAGTTATTATATAGACGTGATGAAGTAGGAGATATGTTTAATAGCCTTGATAAGATGATGAATACTCTAAAGGAAATGGTTAAAAAGCTTTCAGATAGTTCATTAAATCTATTTGAGGAGGCAAATAGTTTAACTGCAGTTTCGCAGGAGATGGCTGCATCATCTGAACAGGTTGCATCAAGTGTTGAGCAAGTGGCAAGTGGTGCACAGGAGCAATCAACAAGCATAGATGAAATAATGCTTGCCTTTGAAAAATTATCTAATGCAATGGATGAGGCTTATGTAAAGTTAAATAGTGTAAAAGATGAAGTTAAGAGTGCTGAACAGAAGGCATCAATTGGAAAGAATGAAATGGATAAGTTAATTTTATCAATTGAAGATATAAGAGCTGCCTTTAATACTGTTGCAGAAAAGTTAAATACTTTAAATGCTTCTGTTTATAATATAAGCAGCATTGCAGATGTTATAAAGGGAATATCAGAACAAACAAATCTATTGGCACTTAATGCAGCAATTGAGGCATCCCGTGCAGGTGAAGCAGGACGTGGTTTTGCAGTTGTAGCAGATGAGGTTAGAAAGCTTGCAGAGGAATCAAAAAAGTCAACGGATGAAATAGTTAACATAATTAATATGATTCAAGCAGAGACAAAGGAAGTATTAGAAACATCAAATAATGTTGAAAGGTTTATAGATAACCAAAAAGAATCAGTTAAGGCAACAGTTTCCTCATTTACGGATATACTATCATCAGTTGAAAATATAACTCCTCTTATAAACGCAACAACAGAGTATGTAGATGAAATGATAGAATATAAAGATGAAACAGTAAGCAAGATAGAATCTGTTAACCAAATAGCAACTGAAAATCTATCAGTTGTTGAGGAGGTAAGTTCATCCTCAGAGGAGCTTTCAGCATCATCAGAAGAGGTTGCGTCAGCATCAGAAAAGTTATTGGCATTGGCAGATGGGCTTAAGGATGTTGTTAACAGTTTCAAGATATAAATTTAAAATTTAAAAAGAGAGGGTATGACCCTCTCAGGCTGTTGAAAAAGTTATATATTGATTAGCCCCATGAAGGATTTCTTGGGCATTCGTTCATTACGCTAATCAATTCTAAGCTTTTCTTTGTTTGGAAAAGTCCTACCCTCGCGATGCCATCGTCCTGATGGCCGCTCGGCTCGGCACCTCCTGTGCCGAATTACGGACTTTTCCAAAGTCGAAAAGCTAAGAATTGTTAAAGCTCATGAAAGAGCCTTAAAAATCCTTTCATGGGGCTTTTTTATACTTTAGTTAACAAGTTGGTTTGTCAATAATCTTAGAGGGTATGACCCTCTCTTTATTATAAAAATTTTGAAAATTTATGATACGATATAGAAATTATTGTAATTTTATGTTATATTTTAATTTATATAGATTAAATTATTTAAAGGATTTGTAAATATATCTGTTGAGTATTATGGAGGCAAATATGGGGTTTAGGAAAAAGGTAAAAATAATGAAAACAGTAGACGTTTTAGATAGTGTTACAAACCTTTTAAATAGAACATCCCTTATATATAAAAGGTGTAAAGAAGAAAATATTATTGTATATGTTGATATAGATAATTTTAAGCTAATAAACGATACCTATGGTCATTTATTTGGAGATTTGTTGCTAAAAAGATTTGCGGAATATATGAAGTCTAAATTACAAGGTATTGGGAATATATACAGGTATTCAGGTGATGATTTTGTTATTATATTTGAAAAAGTAGGGGAAGAATATGCTCTGAATCTACTTGAGAATATTAAAGATGAAATAAAAAATAGTATATATGTCAATGATATAAAGGTTTCTGTATCAATAAGTGCAGGTTTATATAAGCCCTTTAGAAATGAATCTGTTTTAGAGGCTGTTAGAAAGGCAGACATTGCACTACATGAGGCAAAAAATATCTCAAAGTCCCTTATTATAAAGTTTACAAAGGATCTTGAGGAGAGAATAATTGAAAAAACAAAGGTTGTTAATAATGTATATAATGCAATGAAGCAAAATGAAATATGTGCCTATTATCAGCCTATTTACTCTACAAAGGAAAACAAAATAACAGACATAGAGTCATTGGTTAGGTGGAATAGTAGTATATTAGGCCCTGTATCACCAGCAAAGTTCATACCAATAATTGAAGAGGCTGGTTATATAAGAGATTTAGATGAATTTGTATTAAAAAGAGCAGTTAAGGATTTAAAATCAATTTTAGATAAGGGAATAAAGATACAACTTAATTTAAATGTTTCTGCTGAAACATTATCTCATCAATATATTGAACGATTATTAAATGTTTTAAAACAAAATTCTGTTTCACCAGAATATATTAAAATTGAAATTACAGAGACAGCACTTTTATCCAACAAATTAGAGATAATAGAAAGTGTAAGGTATGCAAAGCAAAAGGGAATAAAGATTTCCTTTGATGATTTTGGTTCAGGATATTCATCTATTAGAAACCTTATGATTTTCCCCTTTGATGAGGTGAAACTCGATAAAATGTTTATAGATAAAATATTAGTTGAAGACAAATACTATTATTTAGCTAAAAAGTTTATTGAGGTTTGCCACTATTTTAACTATGAGGTTGTGGCAGAAGGGGTAGAGACTAAAGAACAGTTTGAGGCATTAAGAGATTTAGGATGTGATAAAATACAGGGCTATTATATAGCAAAGGCACTTCCAATAGATAGATTAGGAGAAATACTACTTAAAAATTAGAATTAAGGAGTGTATTATATGCATAAATTTGATCCAAAGAATGCTCAAAAACTTGATAATCCTACAAGAAGAAAATATATGCCTCCATTTAAGACGTTAGAGAAGTTTGGACTAAAACAAAATGGAGAAGGAACACTTTTAGATATAGGATGCGGAATAGGTTACTTTACAATACCTGCAGCAAAAATACTAACAAAGAGTAAGGTTATTGGGATTGATATATTAGATGAAATGATAGAATTTGCGAGGGAAAGGTCTTTAGGTATAGAAAACATAGAGTATAAAAAGTGTGAGGAGTATTCTTTTCCTGTAGGAGATAGCATTTCTGATTATGTTCTGCTGTCAAATGTATTGCACGAAATACAAGATAAAAGTAGGTATATTAATGAGATAAAAAGAGTATTAAAAATTGGCGGTAGGGTTTTTGTAATAGAGTGGAGGAAGAGAGAAACAAATTACGGTCCACCAGCTAACCATAGAATATCTCAAGAAGAAGTTATAAAATGGTTTGAGGAAGAAGGATTGAAGTTTGTTTTGGAAATTGATGTATCTGAACACCATTATGGATTGATATTTGAGAAGTAAATTTTATAGCATTAACCTTAAATGGTTGATGCTTTTTTAGTTTATCAAAAAAATAACATTGAAAAATTTTCGGAAAAATTATAATATTAATATATATCTTATAACGGGGGAATGTATATATGAAATTAAGCAGAATTAAAGAGTTGATAAGTGCGGAAATTTTATGCAATGAAGAGATGCTCTCGATGGAAACTGTATGTGCCTTTGGTTCAGATTTAATGAGCGATGTTTTGGCACTTACTTGCAAAGATACAATTCTTATTACAGGGCTAACCAATATTCAAACAATAAGGACAGCTGAGATGCTCGACATTAAATGCATTATTTTTGTAAGGAATAAAAGACCAGATGAAACAATAGTTGAGCTTGCAAAGGAGAAGGGAATTTGCATACTTGCAACACGTCATACTATGTTTACAACCTGTGGTATACTTTATAGTAACGGATTAAAAGGAGTTGACAAGGACTAATGGAGGAGTTACTTTCTGTTAAATATGATGTAGTTAGTGGTGATTTTATTAGAGGAGGAGAGGCCTCCAGTAATCTTAAAAAGCTGTTAAACCAGCTTGGTGTAAGAAGTGATATTGTAAAGAGAATTTGTGTTGCCTGTTATGAGGCAGAAATGAATATTGTGATTCACAGTGTTGGAGGCTATATTGAGGCTAAAATATATAATGATAAAATTGAAATTACTGCCTATGATTATGGACCAGGTATTCCTAATATTGAACTTGCGATGCAGGAGGGTTATTCAACTGCATCGGATGTTGCACGAGAGATGGGATTTGGAGGAGGAATGGGTCTTCCTAATATAAAAAGAAGCAGTGACGAATTTTATATAAAGTCAGAGGTGGGGAAATTTACAGAAATAAAGATTATAATTTATTTTAATTAAGGTGATAATATGAAACAACTATTCCATTCAGTTGCTTTGATTTCTGAAAAGTGCATAGGATGTACTAAATGTATGATGAATTGCCCAGTTGAAGCTATAAGAGTAAAGGGTGGTAAGGCTGTAATATATAACGAAAAATGTATAGATTGTGGTGAATGTATAAAGGTTTGCCCATATGGGGCTCATATTTCTATAAAAAATTCATTAGATGATATACAAAGGTATAAGAAGAAAATAGCAATACCATCTGTTACCTTATATTCACAATTTGGCAAGAATGTAGAGCCTGATGTTATAAATGAGGGGCTTTTAAAGCTTGGATTTGATGAGGTATTTGACATTACCTTCTCCTGTGACATTGCATCTGAGACATTAAAAAAGGATTTAGAAAGGGTAGAAAAACCTGCAATTTCTACATTGTGTCCAACAGTTGTAAGACTTGTTGAGACTGAATATCCAAGTTTAGTAGGCCATTTAGTAAAAATGCTAACACCAATTGAAATCTCAGCTCTTATAATTAGAGAGAAATATAAGGAAATGGGATATAAAAACGAAGATGTAGGAATATTCTTTTTAACACCTTGTCCAAGTTGGGTTACTAAGATAAGCGAAATATCTAAAAATGAAAATATAAGAATAAATGGTGCAATACCAATAAGCGATATATATCCTAAATTGTTAAAGCATATAAAAGGAAGGGCTGAAGATAAAAATTCTATTATTTCAAGAACTGGGCTGATGTGGGCATACTCTGGAGGACAATGTGAAGCGATTGGTATAGAAAATTCAATTTCTGTAGATGGTATAAAGAATGTTATAAAGGTATTAAATGATGTTGAAAATGGAAGATTAGATGATATAGATTATATAGAAGCAATGGCCTGTCCAAATGGATGTGTAGGAGGACTATTGCTTGTAGAAAACCCATATAATGCAGAAAGAATAACAAAGGATTTAAATAGTAAGATTGATTTTACCTATAAAATACACGATTTTTCCGATATCGAAAGCAAATTAGTAAGTGATGAAGAAAGCAGTGAGCATAGGGATACTCAAAAGATTTCTACAAACTTTGAAAGTGCGGTTAAAATGATAAAAAGTATGAACAAAATAATAAATATGCTTCCAGGAACTGACTGTGGTCTTTGTGGATCTCCCTCTTGTAAGGCCTTTGCTGAGGACGTTGCAAAGGGGCTTGCAAGCTTAAAGGACTGCAAATTTTTAAATGAAGGAGGTTTTAATAATGAAGGTTAAAGATATAGTTGATGCCCTAAATCTTAAGGTTTTAGCTGGAGGAGATGGACTTGATAGAGAAGTTAAGGGAGTTTATACCTGCGACCTTTTAAGCTGGGTTATGTCCCACGGAAAGCAAAATAATGCTTGGATTACAGTTCAAATACATCCAAACGTTATTGCGGTTGCAACCCTTTTAGAGTTTTCCTGTGTAATAATTCCAGAAAATATAGAGGTTGAAGAAGCAACTTTAAATAAAGCTAATGATGAAAAAATACCAGTACTTCAATCCAATTTAAATGCATATGAAATATGTATTGAATTAAATAAGTTAGGTGTATAAATATGAAACTCTATTATGATTTTCACATACACACAGGGCTTTCTCCTTGTGCAGATGATGATATGACTCCTAATAACATAGTAAATATGGCAAAAATAAAGGAACTTGATGTTATTGCTATAACAGATCACAACAGCTGTAAAAATGTTGAGGCCTGTTTAAAGGTAGCAGAAAAGGTAGGAATGTTGGTTATACCAGGTATGGAGCTTCAGACTAAAGAGGAAGTTCACGTTCTGTGCCTTTTTAAGGATTTAGATTCAGCACTTTACTTCCAAGAATTTGTTTATAACAGATTGCCCAACATAAAAAATAAACCAGATATATTTGGAAATCAGATAATATTTAATGAAAATGATGAGATAGTAGGGTATGAGGAGAAATTGCTGCTAAATTCTGCTGACATAACAATAGACGAGGCTTTTTATAGGGTAAAGGAGTTAGGAGGACAATTTATACCAGCACATATAGATAAGGATACCTATAGCATAATATCAAACTTAGGCTTTATTCCAGATTATTTAGATATAAAGACGTTAGAATATTCAAGTTATGAAAAAATCAATAAACTAATTAATAGTAAATTATTAAAAAACACCTATATACTTATTAAGAATTCAGATGCCCACAATTTAGGCCAAATATCAGAAAGGGAAAACTATATAGAGTGCCACCCAGGTGAATTGTGACATTATCCATATTATAGAAATGCCACCTTCTCTGGGTGGCATCTTTTATTTCTTATGATAGTTAAGTCTATTTATCAAAATTGAGTTTATATCGTTGGTTATTTTACCTATGGTTAAGTCATAGTAGAATTTATTTATATCGTGTAATTTATTATTTCTATTGATTCTATAATTTACTTGGTAATTATTATTTGCTTTTATTATGTTTATAATTTTGTTTATAGATGCATTTATATTTTCGGTTTTATTTTTAAAATATTCCTCAATCCAGCTATCAACAATTTTATTTACTTCCTTTTCGATATTCTTTATATCAGACCTGAAGAAGAAATACTTGTCGTTATAAAAGTTTTCAATTATTGTGCTACTTTTAATTGAGGACATATTATTTAAGTATTTAGCAGAAAATATGTTAAAACCATTTCCAATATATTTATTTATGTTTATGTTAGAGTAAATTTTGTTTGTAAGTGAATATAGTTCACTGTCTATATATTTTGCAGACAGGATTGTTAAATCATTAACATTCAAATCAACTTCCATCTTAACCCCTCCCATTTACATTTGTTTAAAAAATGCGGCATACTATATATATATTCAATAAAATAAAAAAATGTGAGAGAAATTAAAAATAAATATCAGAAAATTCAATTGAAATTCTCTCAACATTATTAAAATTACTTATTGTACCTATTTCACAATTTACCTCTTTATCTAAGTTATTTGGCAGTAAAATTATAAATTCACTACCTTTTCCTTCTTCACTTATTAATTTAATTTCTCCCCCGTGCATTTCAATAAATGATTTAACAATATTAAGACCAAGCCCACTTCCTTCGCGTTCCCTTGATAGAGACTTATTTACCTGGCTAAATCTTTCAAAAATTATATCCTGTTTATCAAGAGGTATGCCGATTCCAGTATCCTTAACAGAAATGCAAGTGTATTCTTCTAAATCCCTTATATTTACAATTATTTTACCATTCTCGGGTGTAAACTTAATTGCATTAGAGAGCAGATTTAGTATTATTCTTTCAATCTTATCTTTGTCACATTTTATATATTTTTCTTCTATATCAGTATCGAATATAATTTCAATATTTTTTGAATTAATATAATCGGCAACAGATTGAACTATGTCTTCAATTAAAGATACTATATTGCATACGCATAGGTTAAGTTGCATATATCCAGCATTTACTTTTGTTATATCTATTAGGTTATTAACAAGCCTTAATAGCCTAAAACAGTTTTGTTTTATAGATTTGTTATATTTGTATAGAGTATCATTGTCATCAATAATTTTGTTTTTCTTAAGGTATAATTCTAAAAGCTGTATCGAACCTAAAATGATATTTAAAGGAGTTCTAAATTCGTGGGATATATTAGCAAAGAACTCTGAACGTATATTTTCGTATTCCTCAAGCTCTTTAATTTTCCTCCTGCTCTCTTCAAGTTTTTTAGAATCGGTTATATCCTTTGCATAAATGAATATTCTATCTAAAAGAGTGTTATCTAATATAGGCATTATGTTTAGTTCAAGGAAGTACTCTTCATTTAATCTGTTTACCAATCTGGTTTCAAACTTTATTGGTTCTCCCTTTAACAATGCATCGATTGCTTCTTTACTTGTTATTTGATTTTCTATATTAAACTTGAATTCGGCAAGTGATGCCGAAAGGCATTGAAATTAAAGAATTTTTTGTTCAAAAAAATTAAAAGAAATCATCCCTTTTTAGTGTTAAAATATAATTGCAAAACCAAAACACAAAAGGGTGATTTCTATGAATAGTTTACAACAAAATCAAAAAAATTTAAAGAGGAAAATTAGATTTTTAAACATGAAAGCAAAATTTAATGATACCAAAGTTACTTCTGTAGCAACTTTTTCTTATGTGGAATCCTTTA